>JBBDYP010000075.1:0-18854 GCA_040900615.1 Solirubrobacterales bacterium
AGCCCTCCTCGAGCAGCACCTTGCAGGCCTGCACGCCGGAGTAGTCGAACTCGGCCGCCTGCCCGATCACGATCGGGCCGGAGCCGATCAGCAGGATCTTGTGGATGTCGTCGCGGCGTGGCATCGGCAGGGCTCAGGCGGCGAGCGCCAGGAACCTCTCGAAGAGATGGCGGGCGTCGTGCGGCCCGGGGCCGGCCTCCGGGTGGTACTGGACGGTGGCGCCGGCGACGTCGCGCAGCACCAGGCCCTCGACCGTGCGGTCGTAGAGGTTGAGCTGCGAGAGCTCGGCGACGCCGAAGTCGGTGTCCCAGCGGACCGGCTCGTCACCCTCGATCCGCGGCTCGCCGCCCGGCCCCACGACCGCGAAGCCATGGTTCTGGGAGGTGATGTCGATCCGGCCGGTCTCCAGGTCCTTGACCGGGTGGTTGGCGCCGCGGTGCCCGAAGGGCAGCTTGTAGGTGTCGAGGCCGACCGCGCGGCAGAGCAGCTGGTGGCCGAGGCAGATCCCGAACATGGGCCGCTTGCCGACCAGCTCGCGGACGGTGTCGACGACGTAGCCGAGGGCCGCGGGGTCGCCGGGGCCGTTGGCGAGGAAGACGACATCGGGGTCCTCGGCGAGGACCTGCTCGGAGCTGCTCGTGCAGGGCAGCAGGGTCAGTCTGCAGCCGCGCGTGCGCAGCTGGCGGACGATGCTCAGCTTCACCCCGGTGTCGATGCCGACCACGTGCGGCCCGTCGCCCTCGAAGCGGATCGGCTCCGGCGGGGTGACGGTGCGGGCGAGGTCGGCGCCGTCCATCGACGGCTCGGCCACCACCCGCTCGCGCGCCTCGGCCTCGGGCATCTCGGCCGGGAAGATGCCGCCGCGCATCGCGCCGCGGTCGCGGATGTGGCGGACGAGCGCCCGGGTGTCGACGCCGCTGATCCCGGGCACGCCGCAGTCGCCCAGCCAGTCGAGCCAGCCGCCCTCGGCGCTGGAGGCGTCCTCGCGGTTCTTGGCGTCGCGCATGACGACGCCGCGCGCGTGAACGCGGTCGGACTCCATCGCCGCGGCGCTGACCCCGTAGTTGCCGATCAGGGGATAGGTGAAGACGATGATCTGGCCGGCGTAGGAGGGGTCGGTCACCGACTCCTGGTAGCCGGTCATCGCCGTGTTGAAGACGACCTCGCCGGTAACCGCGTCGGCGTGGCCACAGGCGATGCCGTCGAACCGGGCGCCGTCCTCGAGCAGCAGGTAGGCGTCGCTCATCCCGGTGTTCCTTTGCCGCGCATAGCGCGGCTTACGCACACCTGTACAGCGGTCATGCGGCCACCCCCAGCGAGAAGCTGCGCAGGCGGAAGGCGACCTGACCGGCGGCGACGGTGACGAGGACTCGGCCGGTCAGGGCCCTCCCCGCGCACCAGGAGTTCTGCGAGCGACTCTCGTAGCCGTCCTCCCCGACCGTCCACTCGGCCGCGAGGTCGCAGAGGGCGACGTTCGCCTCCGACCCCGGCGCCAGGCTCGGCCGCTCGATCCCGAACGGGGCCGCTCCCCCGGCCATCCGCTCGACCAGCAGCGAGAGGTCGATGACGCCGGGCAGGACCAGCTCGGTGTGCAGCGCCGCGAAGGCGGTCTCCAGCCCAGTCACGCCCATCGCCGCCTGCTCGAAGGGAACGTCCTTTTCCTCGGCCTGGTGAGGGGCGTGATCGGTGGCGACGCACTCGATGGTGCCGTCGCGCAGCCCGTCGATCAGCGCCTGGCGATCGGGCTCCCGGCGCAGCGGCGGGTTCATCTTGAAGCGGTGGGGGTCGAGACTGCGGACCTCCTCGTCAGTCAGGCAGAGGTGGTGCGGGCTGGCCTCGGCGCTGATCTGCACGCCGGCCGCCTTCGCGGCGCGGACGATCTCGACGGACTCGGCCGCCGAGAGGTGCTGGACGTGGATCCGGGCTCCCTCGTAGGCGGCAAGCGCCGCGTCGCGGGCGATCATCGTCGACTCCGAGACCGAGGGGATGCCGGCGAGGCCGAGGACGGCGGAGACCGGACCCTCGTGCATGACCCCGTCGCCCGACAGCTCGGGGTCCTCCTCGTGCAGGGCGATCGTGCCGCCGCAGAGCCGCTGGTACTGGAGGGCGCGGCGCATCACGCGGGAGCTGACGATCGGCAGGCCGTCGTCGGAGAAGCCGAGGGCGCCAGCTTCGCGCAGCTCGACCATCTCGGTCAGCTCCTCACCCTTCATGTCGCGGGTCACGGTGGCGAGGAAGCCGACCGGGACCGAGGCGCTGGCGCGGGCCTGCTCGCGCAGCGCCGAGACGTCGGCGGCGGTCGAGACGGGCGGGACGGTGTTGGCCATCGCGAGGATCCCGCAATAGCCGCCGGCCGCGGCGGCGCGGGTGCCGGTCTCGACGTCCTCTTTGTGCTCGTGGCCGGGCGTGCGGAGGTGGACGTGGGGGTCGAAGAAGGCGGGGAACGCGTGCAGGCCCTCGGCCTCGACCACCTCGGCGCCGTCGGTCGGAGCCTCGCCCGGCCCGGCCAGCTCGGCGATCCGGCCGTCGCGGACGACGACGTCGTGGACGCCGTCGATGCCGGCCACGGGGTCGAGCACCGTCGCCCTGCGCAGGACGAGGTTGGCGTCCTCCCCGGGGCGGACGTCGAGCGTATCCGTGAGGCTCATGCGGGCTGCCCGATCTGGGCCGGCTGGCCAGCGCCCTCGCCCTCGCTGACCGGCGCCGGGCGCTCACCCCCCGCCAGCAGCTCGTAGAGGATCGCCATCCGCACCACCAGGCCCGCCGCCACCTGCTCGGCGATCAGCGACTGCGGCGAGTCGATCACATCGCCGGAGAGCTCGACGCCGCGGTTGACGGGCCCGGGGTGCATCACGAGCTGGCGCGGGTTGAGCCGGCGGCTGTCGATCTGGAAGGTCGCCGCGTACTCGCGCAGCGAGGGGACGAAGCTCTCGCTCATCCGCTCCTGCTGCAGCCGCAGCGCGTAGATGACCTCCGCCTCGCCGATCCGCTCCAGCGAGTACGAGACCTCGCAGCCGAGCTCCTCGATCCCGCGCGGGATCAGGGTCGGCGGCCCGCAGACCGTGACCTCGGCGCCCATGCGCTCGAAGGCGATCAGGTTGGAGCGGGCGACGCGGCTGTGGAGCACGTCGCCGACGATCCAGATCCGTTTGCCCTCGAGCGAGCCGAGGCGGCGGCGCAGCGTGTAGACGTCGAGCAGGGCCTGGCTCGGGTGCTCGTGCTTGCCGTCGCCGGCGTTGACGACCGCGGCCTCGGTCCAGCCGGCGACCATCTGGGCGGCGCCCGCGTAGGGGTGGCGGATCACGATCGCGGCTGGGTCGTAGGCGGAAAGCGTCGCGACGGTGTCCTTGAGCGACTCGCCCTTGTCGACCGAGGAGCCGGCGGCCTTGACCGAGACCAGGTCGGCGGAGAGCCGCTTCGCGGCCAGCTCGAAGGAGCTGCTGGTGCGGGTGCTCGCCTCGTAGAAGAGGGTGACCACGGTGCGGCCGCGCAGCGTCGGCACCTTCTTGATGTCGCGGCGGCCGACCTCGGCGAAGCTCTCGGCGCGGTCGAGGATCGCCTCGATCTCCTCGCGGGAGAGCTGCTCGATCGCCAGCAGGTGCTTCATGCGACCACCTCCGCCGCGCGTCCCTCGGAGATCGTCACCCGGTCCACCCCGTCGCTCTCCTCGAGGCTGACGTTGACGCGCTCCTCGCGGGCCGTCGGCAGGTTCTTGCCGACGTAGTCGGGGCGGAAGGGCAGCTCGCGGTGGCCGCGGTCGCAGAGGACGGCGAGCTGGACGCGCTTGGGACGGCCGTAGTCGAAGAGGGCGTCGATCGCCGCCCGCACCGTGCGGCCGGTGAAGAGGACGTCGTCGACGAGGACGACCGTGCGCTCGCTGAGGTCGAAGTCGATGTGGGAGGCGTGGACGACTGGCTGGGAGGCGGGCGCCTTGGCGCCGACGTCGTCGCGGTAGAAGGAGATGTCGAGGTCGCCGATCGGCAGCTCGGCCCCGGTCAGCTCACCGAGGATGGCGTGGAGGCGGCGGGCGAGGATCGCTCCGCGGGTGTGGATGCCGACGATCGCCAAGGCGTCGGACTGCGGGTTCTTCTCGGCGATCTCATGGGCGATTCGCCGCAGCGTTCGCCTCAGATCGTCGTGCTCCAGCACGACCTTCTCACTCACTTTTCGCTTCCTTCCTGGCCTCACGGGACCGGGTTAAAGGACGGCCCCAGCGTAGCAGCGGCGGCTGACGTGGCCGGCCGGTTCCTGCGACCCCGTGCCGGGCGTTGCGGGAAGTTCAGGCGACGATCGCCGGCTGAGCGACCCCTCAGCCCTGTGCCTGTGGCTGCTCGCCACGCTGGCGAGCGCCATTGGCGACGAGCATTGGGGTGCCTCGCTCGGGGAGGGGGATCTCGATCACGTCGAAGTCACGCGGCGCAATCGTGTGCTCGAACACGTCCTCCGCCTCCTCGAGGACCTTGCCGACGTGGTAGCGGGAGGAGATGTGGACAAGGGCCAGCAGCTTCACGTGGGCCTCGGCGGCGACCGCGGCGGCCTGGCCGACAGTGGAGTGCCCGGTTTCCGCGGCGCGCTGCACCTCCTCCTCGGCGAAGCTGGCGTCGTGGATCAGCAGCTCCGCGTCGGCGGCGGCCGAGACGGTCGCCGGTGAGGGTGCGGTGTCGCCGGTGAGGACGACGGTGCGGCCGGCGCGGGCGGGGCCCATCACCTGTCCGGGGCTGACGGTGCCGCTGGCGCCCTCCACCTCCTCCCCGCGCTGAAGCGCGGCGAACGCCGGGCCCTCGGGCACACCGGCGGCAAGGGCGGCGGCGGGATCGAAGCGACCGGGCCGTTCCTCCTCGACAAGGGCGTAGCCGTTGGCGCGCACGCTGTGGGCCGCTTCGAAGGACCGCACCTCGTAGCCGTCGTGAGGGACGGCCTCACCGGGCGGCAGCTCGACCAGATCGAGGCCGAAGCCGAGCCGGCCGATGATCGGTCCCAGCACGCCGAAGAGGTCTCGCAGCCCGGGCGGCCCGTAGACGACGAGCGGGACCTGGCGGTCGGTGAGGTCATAGGTCTTCAGCAGTCCCGGCAGGCCGAGGATGTGGTCGGCGTGGAAGTGGGTGAGGTAGATCTCGTCGACCTGGACCAGGCCCAGCGAGCGCTGCATCTGGCGCTGGGTCCCTTCCCCGCAGTCGAACAGCAGCCGCTCCCCCCCACGCGCGATCAGCACGCTCGCGGTCGAGCGCCGCGCCGAGGGCACCGAGCCGCCGGTGCCGAGAAAGATCGCCGATAGATCCATCGGCGGCGAGCCTACGCGACCTGCTCTCCACGGCGCGTGGCTAGACTGGCTCGCACCAGCGCCCGTAGCTCAGCTGGATAGAGCGCTTCCCTCCGGAGGAAGAGGCCACAGGTTCGAATCCTGTCGGGCGCGTAGAAGAACTGTCCAGTACTTTGACAGTACCTCGTGTAGCGGTCTAGAGTCGCAGACCACTCAGGAGGCCCATCGGGAGTGGGCCTTCGCACCTAGGAAGGGGTATTCCGATGCCAGTTCTCAAGCGCCTGACGCTGATGGTCTGCGCCATCGCGGCGATCCTCCCCGTCACCGGGGCGAACGCAGCCGTGACGACCACGACGATCGACTACGGGCCGTACACGATCCCGGCCGGTGCCGGCGATCCCCACGACCACGAAACGATGGGGATGATCTCGAACAAAATCGTCACCAACGTGGCGAAGCCGTGCACGAACTGCACGCTGATCGCGGTCACGCCGAACCTGGTCTACACGGACGGGACCACCGCCAACCTCGACACCGGACCGATGCTCCACCACGCGATGTTCACCGCCAGCGGCGGCGGGAAGTCCGACGCCACCTGCGCGGGCAAAGGCCCGGGCTTGCTCGGCGAGCGCTTCTTCGCCTCCGGCAACGAGCGCACGGCCGTCGACATCACCTCCCTGCCCTACGGCTACAAGGTCGGCAAATCCGAGACCTGGAACATGGTCATCGACCTGATGAACTGGGAGACCACCAGCAAGACGGTGAAGATGCGGATGACCTACAAGTACGCGACGGGCACCGACTCGACCAACCGCGCCCCGCTGCGCCCCGTCTGGCTCGACCTCGACCAGTGCTCGTTCGACTCCGAGGTCTCGGTCCCCAACGGCCTCAGCGACTCGCACTACGACTGGACGGTCAACGTGCCGGGCAAACTGATTGCCGCCGCCGGCCACATCCACGATCACGGCGTCAACGTCGAACTGACCAACGAGAGCACCGGCGGAACGCTGCTGTGCGACTCGGTCGCCGGCTACGGCGGGCCCGGCTACGAAACGCCGGACGGCCGCAAACACGTCTCCTCGATGGGAGTCTGTCTCGGCAACCCGCTGGCGACGATCACCAGCGGCCAGAAACTACGGCTGCACGCGATCTACAACGTGCCGGCCGAACATCACCCGGTCGACGACGCGATGGGGATCATGATCGCGTACGTCAACCCGAGCTGAGGATGCCGCCGGCAGGCCCGTCGTTCGGGTCTGCCGGCGCTCTCGCCCACCCCACTCAGGCCGCGTCGCCGGCCTTGAACCGCGCGCGCCACTCGTCGCGGTCGAACTCGGCGGGCTCGGTCTCCGCCAGGAAGCGCTCGAGCACGGAGACGAAGCGGGCCGGGGCCTCCAGCTGGGGCAGGTGGCCGACGCCGTCGAAGACCTCGAGGCGGCTGCCGGGCAAGGCCTCGTGCGCGTCTTCGGCGTGGCTGACCGGGATGATCGGGTCGCGCGAGCCCCAGACGATCAGGATCGGCAGCGACTCCGCCAGGTAGAGGCGGTCGCCGGCGGCGACGCGCTGGCCGCGGGTGCCGACGACCGAGCGCAGGGTGGCGAGGAAGGCCGCTCGCCGTTCCGGCTCCGAGAGCGAGGCGTAACCGCGGGCGACCTCGGCGACGTCGGCGTTGGGCCGCAGGCCGATCGCGCCCAGGCCGCGGCCGATCGCGGAGCCGACCTGCTGCCCGATGCCCGCGGTGGCGGAGATGAAGAGGTCGGCGCCGGGGAGGGCCGCGGCGCGCAGGATCATGCTCACCTCGGGGCCGAGACCGCCGCTGGAGACGAGCACCAGGCGCTCGACCATCTCCGGGAACTGGTAGGTGAACTGCATCGCGACGCCGCCCCCGAGCGAATGGCCGACCAGGGTGGCGCGGTCGTGGCCGAGGGCGAGGAGAAGATCGCGCAGGCCAGATGCAAGGGAGCCCAGCGAGTAGTCGCCGCCCCCCGGCTCGGAGAGCCCGTGGCCGGGCAGGTCGGGGACGATTACCGTGTGGGCGCGAGCCAGCGGCTCGACCACCTCACGCCAGTTCTCGGCGTTGCCGGCCATGCCGTGGACCAGCAGCAAGACGGGGCCGGACCCCGCCTCGACGTAGCTGACGGCACGGCCGTGGACGAGCGCGGTCTTGGTCCGCACTTCGCTGGGATTGAGCGGCGTCACCTTCTTAGCCACACCCCCACGGTAGCTGCGTTACCGGCCGGGCAGGGCAGGGTCGCGGATCTGTGACGGATTCCAATACTGTCGCGCCTGTGAGCAACGACGCCCCGCAGTACCTCGGCATGCCGCGCGGACCGCTGATCGTCGTCGCGATCGGGTTGATCGCCAGCCTCGCGGCGGCGGTACTGGCGACCGACAAGTCGGGCGGCTCGGCGGCCGACGTGGAATGGGTGCAGGAACGCCCGCTGCCGGACTCGAGGACGGTCACCGTCCCGGGCGGCGGCGGCACCATGCGCCTGACCGAAAACGGCCTCCGCGCGACTGGGACGAATGTCAGCGGCTACGAGCTCTACCGCGTCGCGTCGGTCCTCAGCATCGACGCCGGGGCCCCCGTCGGCAGCGGCCGGATCCTCTGCTCGGTGCGAGCGCCGGGGGGCACGGAAGTGGCGCAGACCCCCGACCTTCGAGCCATCTACCCTCGCTCGAGCGACGAGCTGTACAAGCAGGACGTGCCGGAGGTATCGCTGCTCCGGTTCAGCTCCCAAGGCGCCGAACTCGCCGTCGTCGAAATGGGCGATCTCTTCGAGGGCGGCTTCGCCGGCGAACCCGGCATCAAGCTGGAATGGCCCACCTACGAGGTTGGGGTGGAGCGCTGGGAGTGGTTCCTGCCACCGGGGCCGCCGGCCGGGCAGCTGAAGCTGCCGTTCGCCTCGATCTGGAAAACCACCCACGTCCCCTCGGCTCGAATCGCCTGCACCCTCACCACCAGCGCCGGCACGGCGACCGCGAGGACCCACGGCGCCCTGCCCGGGCGATCCGAGCCGATCGACGAAGAAGAAGACGAGGACGAGTAGCTCGGCCCACGGGGCCACCAGCAGCTCCGGCCCCTCCTCCATCCCTTTCCCGACTTTGTTCAGCTTCGGGTTGGCGGGGGAGCTGGACATGCGGCGGGCGTCGAGCGGCTCGCACATCGCGACCGCGTCCTCGACGCTGAGGTCGGGGCGCAGCCAGGCGGCCTCCGCCTCGGCGCCGGAGAGGATCGCCGGCATCCGGTCGTGGACGCGGGCGACCAGGTCGTTCGCGGCCGTGGTGACGATCGTGGCGCTGTAGAGCCAACCGTCGTCGAAGCCGCGATCCTCCTCGTCCTCCCACTCCTTGCGGGTGCAGATGCCGGCGAAGGCGAACGGCTCGCCGCCGTCGACGGTGAAGCGCCAGGGCTGGCGCGGCTGCTTGGGGTCCTCGGCCCGCATCCACTCGTAGAAGCCGTCGGCGACGATCAGGCAGCGGTGGCGGAACTTCCCGACCAGCGGGCTGTAGGCGCGGCTGGAGGTGAGGTTCTCGGCTTTGGCGTTGATCATCCGGTAGCCGACCTTGAGGTCCTTGGCCCAGCGCGGGACCAGGCCCCAACGCATCAGGCGGGCCTCGCGCTCGCCCCCCGCCGCCTCCTCCGGGTCGGGCGAGGAACGCACGACGAGGATCTCCTGGGTCGGGGCGACGTTGAAGCGGCCCATCCCGGGTGGGGATTTCGCGCGTCTCGTGGCTCCGTCCCCGCCGTCGGCGGCGCTCGCCGCGGCGGTCTTGACGCTCTCCCCGGCCGCCGGCGCGCCATCACCGCTCCCTCCCCGCTCCAGGGCCTTCTCCAGCTCGACCTGGAAGCGGTCGGCGATCTTCTTCGTGTCCTTGGTGGTGACGGTGAAGCGGCCGCACATGGCGCTCAGCCTAGAAGACGGCGGGAGCGGCCCCGCCCGAGGCGGGCCCGGCGGTCAATCGTCCGGCGCGATCAGCTCCACGGTCGGGAAGTAGGTCCGGATCCGACCGGGTCGCCGGCTATCCCGCCGGCCTGACTTCCGGGTGGTCGCGATACCAGTCGAGCGTGCGGATCAGGCCGTCGCGCAGGCCGACCGCCGGATGCCAGCCAGTCGTCTCGCGGAGCTTCGTCGAGTCGACGTACTGGCGGTCGATCTCGCCGGCGGGGTTGCCGGTCCCGTGGTACTCCGGGTCCAGCCCTCCTCCCGCGACCTCGGCGATCGTCTCCAGAACCTCGGCGACCGCGTGCGGCCGCTCGCCGCCGGCGTTGAACGCCTCCCCCGCCCCGGGCCCCCCGGCGCCGACCGCGTGCTCGACCGCGAGGTAGGCCGCGACGGCGTCCTCGACGTAGAGGAAGTCCCGTTCCGGGCTTCCGTCGGAGCGGATCTGGGGACGGCGCCCGTCGAGGACGGCGGCGATCGCTTCCGGGATCAGCCGCGAGAAGTTGAGGTCGCCGCCGCCGTAGATGTTGGCGAAGCGGGTGACCGCCACCGGCAGGCCGTAGGCGGGCCAGTAGCTGAGCGCGATCGCGTCGGCAGCCGCCTTGCTCGCCTCATACGGGGAGGCCGGCCGCAGCTGCATGCCCTCTCGATACGGCAGCTCCTCGCTCGGGCCGTAGGCCTTGTCGGAGGAGGCGACCACGACGGCCGGCACGTCGGCTCGGCGACAGGCCTCGAGCAGGGTCCAGGTGCCGCGGACGTTGGTTTCGAAGGTCGCCGTCGGGTCGGCCATCGCCGGGCCGACGAGCGTCTGCGCCGCGAGGTGGAACACGGTGTCGAACTCGCCCGCCTCCACCGTCGCCCCGACCCGCCGCGCGTCGCGCAGGTCGGCCTCGACCAGCTCCACGTCGGACTCGATCCCCTGCAGGGCCAGGCCGGAGACCGGCGGCGAGGAAAGGTCCAGCGAGCTCACCGCGTCGCCGCGCTCGAGCAGCGCCCGCGCCAGGTGCGAGGCGACGAACCCGTGGGCGCCGGTGACCAGGACCCGCTTCAAGGGGCTGCCCAGAAATCCCCGCGCACGTCCGCCGCCGCCGGGTCCCAGATCCGCCAGGGAGCGTCGCCGCCGCTCCAGAGGTCGTTGAGGACGACGGCGTCCTTGTAGGTGTCCATGCAGTCCCAGAAGCCCTCGTGGCAGTAGGCGCGGAGCTGGCCGGCGGCGGCGAGCCGGGCCAGCGGCTCGCGCTCGAGGACGCTGTCGTCGTCGATGTAGTCGAGCACCCCCGGCTCGAAGCAGAAGAAGCCGCCGTTGATCCAGTGCTCGCTGCGCGGCTTCTCGACGAAGCCGCGGACGCTGTCGCCCTCCAGCTCGGCGACGCCCCATTGCAGGTCGGGCCGGACGACGGTCATCGTCGCCAGCGCGCCGTGGCCACGGTGGAAGTCCAGCAGCGCGCCGAGGTCGACGTCGGCGACGCCGTCGGCGTAGGTGGCGCAGAACGCCTCATCGCCGAGCAGATCGCCGAGCAGCGCGATCCGCCCCCCGGTCGGCGTGTCCAGGCCGGTGTCGACGCACTCAACCTCGACCCCGTCCGGCCAGCGCTGCGCCGCCGCGAACTCCGCGACCGACTCGCCGAGATATCCCGTCGCCAGGATGAACCGATCGAAACCGTGCGCGGCGTAGATCTGCACCACGTGCCAGAGGATCGGCCGGCCGCCGATCTCGACCAGCGCCTTCGGCACCGACTCGGTCCGCTCCCGCAAGCGGGTCCCGCGCCCCCCGCACAAAATGACGACCGGTGGTCTCATCGCTCGATGAGTCAGGCCGGCCCCAGCCGGCTCAACTCATCAACCGCCGGCGACTGCCGGCAATATCGTGACCTCGGCTCCGTCGTCGATCGTGGTCTCGAGACCCTGCTGGAAGCGGATGTCCTCGCCGGAGACGTAGACGTTGACGAAGCGGCGCAGGTCGCCGTCCTGGGTGATGCGCTGACGCAGGTCGCCGTGAGCGTCGAAGACGGCGTCGAGGACCTCGCCGACGGTCGAGCCCGAGACCTCGACCTCGGCCTGTCCCCCGGTCGCGGCGCGCAGCTGGGTCGGAATCTTCACGGTTACTGCCATCAGACGGCTACCTCCTGGCGGAACTCGGCCTCGAAGCTGTCGAGGTCGGGGTCGATCTCGTGCATCTGGAACGTATCGCGGACGGCGTCGAGCGTCTTCAGGCCCTCGCCGGTGATGTAGACGACCACCCGTTCGCCGGCGGCAAGCTCACCGCGCTCGGCGAGCTTGCGCAGGACGCCGACGGTGACGCCGCCGGCGGTCTCGGTGAAGAGGCCGGTCGTCTCCGCCAGCAACCGGATCCCGGCGCGGATCTCGGCGTCGGTGACCGAGTCGATGCCGCCGCCTGTACGGCGTGCCTGTTCGATCGCGTAGGGGCCGTCGGCGGGGTCGCCGATCGCCAGGCTCTTGGCGATCGTGTCCGGCTTCTGCGGCTTGCAGACCTCCCAGCCTTCGGCGAAGGCGGTGGCGACAGGGCTGCACCCGGCTGCCTGGGCACCGTTGAAGATCGGTTGCGAGCCGGAGACGAGCCCGAGGTCCAGCCACTCCTGAAAGCCGCGGCCGACCTTGGTGAAGAGCGAGCCCGAGGCGATCGGGCAGACGATCCGATCCGGCAGTTCCCAGCCCAGCTGCTCGACGGTCTCGTAGGCGAGCGTCTTCGAGCCCTCGGCGTAATAGGGACGCAGGTTGACGTTGACGAAGGCCCAGGGCCGGGTCTCGGCGAGCTGGGTGCAGAGCCGGTTGACGTCGTCGTAGTTGCCGCGGACGCCGACCAGGTTGGTCCCGTAGACGCCGGTGGCGAGCAGCTTCTGCTCCTCCAGGTTGGCGGGGACGAAGACGTAGGAGTCGAGGCCGGCGGCCGCCGCATGGGCGGCGACGGCGTTGGCGAGATTGCCGGTGGAGGCGCAGGCAACGGTCTCGAAGCCCAGCTCCCGGGCCTTGGCGACGGCGACGGCGACGACCCTGTCCTTGAAGGAGTGGGTCGGGTTGGCGGCGTCGTTCTTGATCCAGATCTCAGCCTCGACGCCGAGGCGCTCGGCCAGGCGGTCAGCCCGTAGAAGCGGGGTCAGGCCGGGCTCCAGCGGGTCGCCCGGGCGACCTTCGAACGGGAGGAAGTCGGCGTAGCGCCAGATTCCCTGGGAACCGGCCTGGATCCGCCGTTTCGCCTCGATCGCCCGGAACGAGGAGAAGTCGTAGGCCACCTCGAGGGGGCCAAAGCAGTTTTCGCAGACGTAACTGGCACCGAGCTCGTAGGCCGTGCCGCACTCCTTGCACTTCAGGCTCTCAATAGACATCCGATCCTCTTTTCGACTCTCAACGAAAAAACCTCCGCCTTCTGTGGGGCAGAGGTCCGGATCGGACATCCCCCACATCTTTCAGGTCGCTTGGCGCGACCTGCTGGAGTTGGCACCTCCCCTCGAACCAATGGTCCGAGGTGGTTGCCGGGGCTTCACTGGGCCAGTCCCTCCACCCCTCTAGATGTGGCGCTTATGTTGGGAGAAGCCTACCAGGCGGGTTTCGATCCTTTGCAGGCACGCTGGGCGGCTAACCTAGTCGCAGCATGACCCCCCTCCACGACGAGACGACGAGCCCGAGCGATGCCGAACCTTCCGAAGCCAAGGCTGCGGCGGCCTGGCCGGCGCGGCGAGCTCGTCGCGGAGCCCGCGGCGACTGAGCCGCAGGCGCCACGCGTCGAGCAGATCGACTCGGCCGGACTGCGCTGGATCAACATCGAGCGCCCGGGCGCTCTCGAGCGGGCCTGGCTGGAGGAGCACTTCGACTTCCACGCGCTCGACCTCGAGGACGTCCTCTCCCGCAACCAGCGGCCGAAGATCGACATCTATGACGACTACCTCTTCATCGTCCTCAACCTGCCGGTCTTCGACCGCGCCGCCAAGCGCCTCGGCGCCGGCGAGCTCGACCTCTTCGTCGGACCCGATTACATGGTCACGATCCCGAATCAGCCGCTGCAGCCGATCGAGTACCTGTTCGAGCGCTGCCGCAGTAAGGAGGAGGTGCGCGAGCAGCTCTTCTCGCGGGGCTCGGGATACCTGCTCTACCGCCTCGTCGACGACAGCTTCGACTACTGCTTCCCGATGCTGCGCAAGATCGGCAACAAGCTCGACGCGCTCGAGGACGACATCTTCGACGGTCGCTCCGAGGAGGTCGTCCGCGACATCTCCAACGTCAAGCAGGAGATCATCAACTTCCGCAAGGTGATCCGCCCCCAGCGGCCGGTCCTGCGCGATCTGGAGAAAGTCAAGCAGCGCTACCTGGCGACCGACCTCGACCTCGAGATCTACTTCGACGACATCGTCGACGCCCACGAGCGGATCTGGGACATGCTCGAGAACTACAAGGAGGTCGCCGAGGCGCTGGCGGAGACCAACGAGTCGGTGATCTCCCACCGCGTCAACGACATCCTCCGGGTGCTGACCTCGATCAGCGTCATCGTCCTGCCGCTGACCCTGATCGCCAGCATCTGGGGCACGAACGTGCACGTGCCGGGCGAGTCGGACGTGACCGCCTTCTGGATCCTGCTCGGCGGCATGCTCGCGCTCCTGATCGGGATGGTCGCGTACTTCCGCAGGCGCGGTTGGCTCTGATCAGCCGGCTCCTCCTCCGCTCCGCGTCCGGGGCGGCTTGGTCTCGTAGGATGGGACGCCCGTGGCAAATTTCCGCATCTGGGCGCCCTGGCGCCTCGCCTACGTGAAGGACGCGTCCAAGGACATCGAGGAGGAGTGCATCTTCTGCGCCAAGCCGGCGGCAGATGACGACGAGGCGAGCCTGATCGTCCACCGCGGCAAGGCCTGCTTCGTGATCCTCAACCTCTTCCCGTACACCAACGGGCACCTGATGGTCGCTCCCTACGACCACGTCGGCCGCCTCCAGGAGCTGCCGGTCGAGACCCTGACGGAGATGATGGGACTGGCCCAGCGGGCGATGGACAGGCTGGAGAGCGTCTACGAGCCGCACGGTTACAACGTCGGCTTCAACCAGGGCCGGATCGCCGGCGCCGGCGTCGCGCACCACATCCACATGCACGTGGTGCCGCGCTGGGCGGGGGACAACAACTTCATGCCGGTGATCGCCGACACCAAAGTGATGCCGCAGACGATCGAGCAGAGCTACGAGGCGCTGAGGGGAGCGTTTTGACCGAGCAGGCGCCGCTGGCCCCGCCGGGGATCTTCAAGGCGTACGACATCCGCGGGCTCTACGGCTCCGAGATGGACGAGTCCACCGCGCACGCGATCGGCCGCGCCTTCGCCCGGGTGCTGGCCCGGCTGCGCCGCAAGGAGCCGGGCGAGCTGCGGGTCGGTCTCGGGCGCGACATGCGGCTGACCGCGCCGGCGATGGCGGCGGAGCTGCGCGACGGCCTGATCTTCGAGGGCGCCACCGTGCTCGACGCCGGCATGGTCGCGACCGAGATGCTCTACCACCTGGTCGGCTCGCGCGGGCTCGACGGCGGCGCCATGGTCACCGCCTCCCACAACCCCAAGGCCTACACCGGGGTCAAGCTGGTCCGCGAGGGGGCGCTGCCGCTCTCCGGCGACGCCGGCATCGGCGACGTCCGGGCGGAGATCGAAGCCGGGCTCGGACACGCCCCCGGCGGCGGCTCGCTCGAGGAGGTCGACGTCTGGGACGAATACCGCGCCCACGCCCTCTCCTTCATCGACCCGGCCAACGTGAACCCGATGAAGGTCGTGGTCGACGGCGGCAACGGGATGGCGGGGCCGATGGTGGGCCCGATCCTCGCCGGGCTCGGCCTCGACCTCGAGGAGATGTACTTCGTGCCCGACGGCGAGTTCCCGGACCACGAGCCCAACCCGCTGCTGGAGGAGAACCGGAAGATGATCATGGAGCGGGTGCGGGCCTCCGGCGCCGACCTCGGGATCGCCTGGGACGGCGACGCCGACCGCTGCTTCTTCATCGACGCCGGCGGCGAGTTCTGCGACGGCGACTTCATCTGCGCCCTGCTGGCCCGCTCGGTGCTGCGCAAGAGCCCCGGCGCGACGATCCTCTACGACCCCCGCTCCAGCCGCGCGGTGCCGGACCTGATCGAGGCCGAGGGCGGGCGCTCGGACCTCTCCCGCGTCGGCCACGCCTTCTTCAAGGCGCGGATGCGCGAGGTGGACGCCGCCTTCGGCGGCGAGGTCTCCGGCCACTACTACTTCCGCGACTTCTGGTGCGCGGACTCGGGCACGATCCCGGCGCTGCTGATGCTGGAGCTGCTCTCGGTCGACGGCCGCGGGCTGGGTGAGCTGATGGAGGAGTTCCGCTCCCGCTACTTCATCTCCGGCGAGATCAACTCGGAAGTCGACGACCAGGGGGCGAAGATCGCCGAGATCGCCGAGCGCTACGCCGACGGCACGACCACCCGGCTCGACGGCATCTCCGTCGACTACCCCGACTGGCACTTCAACGTGCGCCCCTCCAACACCGAGCCGCTGCTCCGCCTCAACCTCGAGTCGCTGGTCTCCCGCGAGGACATGGAGGCCAAGCGCGACGAGGTACTGGGGCTGATCCGGGCGTGACCCTGACCCCCGAGCAGGCGCTGGAGCAGGCGGCCCTGGCAGGCATCCACAGGCTCCAGATCCCAACCCCGTT
Source organism: Solirubrobacterales bacterium (assembly GCA_040900615.1). Classification (GTDB taxonomy): domain Bacteria; phylum Actinomycetota; class Thermoleophilia; order Solirubrobacterales; family 70-9; genus VAYN01. The sequence continues at coordinate 15,862 of JBBDYP010000075.1, forward strand.
CGCGGTCGGGCGGGTCAACTGCTACCTGATCGAGGACGAGCCGCTGACCCTGGTCGACACCGGGCCCAACTCGGGCAAGGCCCTGGACGAACTCAGCAGCCAGCTCGGCGCCCGCAGCCACTCGATCGACGACCTCGAACTGGTGATCGTCACCCACCAGCACATCGACCACCTCGGCCTGGTCGAGATCATCGTCGAGCACTCCGGTGCCGCCGTGGCCGCCCTCGGCATCGCCGCCGAACGCCTCGCCAACTTCGACGAGGACGCCGAGCGCGAGGACCAGTTCGCGGTTGAGGTGATGCTGCGCAACGGGATCCCCGAGGAGGTCACGGTGGCGCTGCGCAGCGTCTCCCGCAGCTTCCGCGCCTGGGGCTCCCACGTGGGCGTGACCAAGCCGCTCGAGGACGGCCAGGCGATGCCGTTTCGCGATCGCACCCTGCAGGCGCTCCACCGCCCCGGCCACAGCCCCTCCGACACCGTCTTCTGGGACGAGGAGCGGCGGATCCTGCTCGCCGCCGATCACCTCCTCCCCCACATCTCCTCCAACCCGCTGATCTCGCGCCCGCTCGACGGCTCGACGCGGCGCACCCAGGCCCTCGTCACCTACATCGAGTCGATGCGAAAGACGCAGCAGATGCCCGCCGAGATCGTCCTCCCCGGCCACGGCGAGCCGGTCGTCGACCACGTCGCCCTGATCGAGGAGCGCCTCGCCAAGACCGAGCGCCGCAAGGAGAAGATCCTTGCCCTGATCGAGGAGCGCCCCCGCACCGGCTACGAGCTGGCCCAGTCCCTGTGGGGAAATGTCGCCGTCACCCAGGCCTTCCTGACCCTCTCCGAGGTGATCGGCCACACGGACCTGCTCGTCAACGAGGGCCGCGTGCGGGAAGCCGACGACGGTACCGTGATCCGGTACGAGGCCACCGGGTAGCCGCTGCAAGGTTTCGAACCATCGTCCCGTCGGCTTGCCGAGCCGGAAGCGAAGCAGTAGTTTTTCGCCATCGCGTGCACGATTCCTTCTTTTACCTGACCCCGATTTGGTGACCCACCATGGAGGCCTGATGGACGACGAGATGCTCAACCAACTGCGCACCATCACCTTTTCCGAAGCGCGGAAAGGGTTCGACAAGGAAGAGGTGCACAGGTTTCTCGCCGAAGTCGGCCAGTGGGTCGAGGGCGGCGGCGGCGACGTGGTCAGGCGCCGCCTCGAACGCATCGCGAACAAGTCGGCGAACATGCTTGCCGATGCGGAGGACGGCGCCGAGACGCTCCGCCAGGAAGCCGAGCAGGAGGCGCGCGAGCTGCTCGAATCCGCAAGGGCCGAGTCCGACGCGTATCGCGTCGGCGCCGAAACCGAAGCACGCGAACAACTGCGCTCGGCGCGAGCGGAGGCGACCTCCTCTCGCGAGGCGGCCAATCAGTACGTCTCCGAGACCACCACGAAGGCCGATGAGTACGCCGAACAGACGCGGACTCGAGGCGAAGCGCGAGAGCGACGAGCTGCGCGATGAGGCCGCCAAGCAGGCAAGGCAGACGGTCCACGGCGCCGACGAGCGGGCAAGTCAGCTGATTGCCGAGGCGACCCGACAGCGCGAAGCGATCGAGACGGTGATCGGGGATCTCGCCCAGGAGCGTGACGCGGTCGTGGCCAAGGTCCGCAAGCTCGCCGAACACCTCGAGGAAACGGCAGGCGGCGTCGCGCGCGAGGCTGCCGTGAGCGGCTCGATCACGACTTCCGAGGACAGCGAGCCTCCCGAGGAGGAGGCGATCACGCGCACCGCGCCGGTCGCGGCTGTCGAGGATCTGAGCGCCGAGCCCACTCCGTTGCGGCGCCGCAACGGGTCCCCCGCAGTCTGAGCCGGGCGGCTCTGTCCGCTCGAGGGCTCTGAACGAGACCGCCCCGACGCCCGTCGGGGCGCCGGGAGGGTGGCGCGGCCGAACCCTTCCCCGAATAGGCTGCGGGCCTTCATGACGGCCAAGATCCGCTCCCGAATGCACCGCAGGTCCGCCAAGAAGCGGATGCTGATCATCGTCAATCCCTACGCGACGACGGTGTCCGATCGGCTTCGCAACCTCGTCGTCTACGCGCTGCAGGGGCGCTACGACGTCGAGGCGGTCTCGACCGAGGCCCAGAACCACGCCACCGAGATCGGGCGCGAGGTTCGCGACCACGGCTACGACATCGTCGTCGCCTTCGGCGGCGACGGCACCCTGAACGAGGTGGCAAACGGGCTCGCCGGGACCGACGTGCCGGTCTCGATGCTGCCGGGGGGCTCGACCAACGTCGTCTGCCGCACCCTCGGAATCCCCAACGACGTCGTCGACGCCACCGAGCACCTGCTGGCACTGGCCGACGACTGGCGCCCCCGCAAGATCGACCTCGGCAGGGTCGACGAGCGCCACTTCGTCTTCGCCTGCGGGGTCGGGATCGACGCGACCGTGGTGCGACGGGTCGACGAACACCCGAAGCTGAAGGCGCGAACCGGCCCCTACTACTACAGCTGGGCGGCCCTCTCCGGCTTCTACCGCAAGTACCTGGTCAACGCCGTCCGAGTGCGGGTCGAGGTCGATGGCGGCGAGCCGGTCGAGGGCGTCACCGCGATCGCCCAGAACTCGGACCCCCTCACCTACTTCGCCAGCCGCCCGATTCGGGTCTGCGAGGGGATCGAGATCGACGACGGGACGCTCTCGCTCGCGGTCTTGAAGCGAGCCGCCCAGCGCGACATGCCGAGCCTGATCGCCCGACTCCTCGGCGGCAAGCGCACCGCGGCCGGGCACCGCCAGATCGAGCATTTCGACGACGTCATGAGCGCCACCGTCACATCGATCTCCGAGGAGGACGGCGCCCCGCGGCCCTTCCCGCTGCAGGTCGACGGCGACTACATCGGCGACCGCACCCGGATCGAGCTGCGAGCGGAGCCCGGCGCCCTGACGATCGTCGCCTAGAAGGCTGGTGTTTTTCGTGACGGGCTGATTTGTCCGTCCGACCCTCAAGT
>JBBDYP010000076.1:0-2393 GCA_040900615.1 Solirubrobacterales bacterium
TCGAGGGTGACGTAGGGGTCGTCGAGGTCGATCCAGAAGCCGATCCGCTCGGTCAGCCGGTTCCACTCCTCGACGTACTCGAAGACCGACTCGCGGCAGCGCCGGTTGAACTCGGCGATGCCGAGCTCCTCGATCTCCTGCTTGGAGGCGATCCCGAGCTGCTTTTCGACCTCCAGCTCGACCGGCAGGCCGTGGCAGTCCCAGCCGGCCTTGCGCGGCACCCGGTAGCCGCACATCGTCTTGTAGCGCGGGTAGATGTCCTTGAAGACACGGGCGAGGACATGGTGGGAGCCGGGGCGGCCGTTGGCGGTCGGCGGGCCCTCGTAGAAGCTCCACACCTCGGCCCCGTCGCGATTGGCGAGCGAGCGCTCGAAGACGTCGCCGTCGCGCCAGCGCGCCAGCACCCGCTCCTCCAGCTCGGGGAATGACTGCTTGGGGTCGACTGGGTTGAATCCGGGCACGAGACGTGGAATCTTAGTAGCTGCGTGGATATCAGCAGCTAACTGCGTATATGTCAGGTATCATTTGCGCATCGATCAGCCGCTATATCAGCGAAATGCCCGGCCTGACCTGGAAGCAGCGCTGGCCGACACCCCGGTCGTCGCGATCACCGGGCCGCGCCAGTGTGGAAAGAGCACCCTCGCCCTGCAGGTCGCCGCCGACATCTCGGCGCGCTGCGTGACCTTCGACGACGCTGGCCCCAGGGCCGCCGCCAGCGCCGACCCAACGGGCTTCATCGAGCAGAGCGAGCTGCCCCTGTTCATCGACGAGTTCCAGAAGGCGCCTGCGGTTCTCGAGGCGATCAAGAGCCGGGTGGACCGCGAACGCCGGACCAGACCCGGCGCCGCCGGGATGTTCCTTCTCACCGGCTCCGCGAACGTCTGGGCGACCCTGAGGATCTCCGAGTCGCTTGTCGGCAGGGCCGAGCGCCTACGCCTGTGGCCCCTCTCCCAAGGTGAGGTCCTGGGGCGCCGGGAGCGGTTCCTCGATCGCCTCTTCGATGCGCGAGTACCGGCGTTGGCCGGGGTCGCCACGGGTCGCTCGCCGATCTCAGAACAGGTGGTCACCGGCGGCTACCCGGAGTTGCTGGCGAGAGCCGATCCCCGGCGCCGCACGCGCTGGACCCAGAGCTACCTGGAGATGATCCTCGAGCGCGACGTCCGCGACCTGACCCCACGCGCCCAGCAGCTGGACGAGCTTCCCCGGCTCCTGGAGCTCTCGGCGGCGCGGATCGCTTCCCTACTCGACCTGACCGGGCTGAGCAGGGCGGCGCAGATGAAGCGGGATACGGTCGGTCGCTACCTGCGCCTGCTCGAGCTGCTCTTCCTCGTTCAGAGGGTTCCGGCCTGGAGCCGAAACATCGGTCAGAGGCTGATCAAGGCACCGAAGCTGATGCTGCCGGACACGGGCCTCGCGGCGCAGCTGACCGGCTACGGCGCCAGCCGCTTCGAGGATCTCGACGACTCCTTCGCGGGAGCGTTGTTCGAGAATTTCGTCGCCACGGAAGTGGCCAAGCAGGCGAGTTGGGCCGAGCGCAATGTCCGCCTCCATCATTTCCGCACCGCGGGAGGTCGCGAGGTCGACCTGGTCATCGAGGACCGCGAGGGATCGGTGGTCGGCCTCGAGACCAAGCTCGGCGCAACGCCGCACGAGAGCGACTTCCGCGGTTTGATGCATCTCCGGGAACGGCTCGGTGACCGGTTCCGGGCCGGCGTCGTCCTCAATACCGGCTCACAGACGCTTCCCTTTGGAGATCGTCTCTGGGCAGCGCCGGTCTCGGCGCTGTGGTCGGAGTAGGGCGAGGTTGCCAGGCGAGCACGAAGTCGTGCGGGTTGGCGATACCCTGCCGCGCCATGCCTATATATGACTTGAACGCAAAAGTAGCTCTGGTCACCGGTGCGGCCCGCGGGATCGGCTTCGAGACCGCCCGCCAGATGCACATGCGCGGCGCCTCGGTGGCCGTCCTCGACCTCGACGCGACGCAGGCCCAGGAGGCGGCGGAGCGGATTGGCCCGCGAGCGATCGGGGTCGCCGCCGACGTCACCGACCAGGGGGCGATGCTTGCCGCCGTCGCCGAGGTGGTCGAGAAGCTCGGCGGGCTCGACGTCGCCGTCGCCAACGCCGGCATCGCCCAGTCGCAGTTCGCCACCGCGCGCGGGATGTCCGGCGAGGAGTGGGAACGGGTCTTCGAGGTGGATCTGCTGGGCGTGTGGCGCACCGCGCGCGCGGCGCTGCCGCAGATCGTCGAGCGGCGCGGGCAGATGGTCGTCGTCTCCTCGGTCTACGCGTTCGTCAACGGCTTCGGCAACACGCCCTACGCGGTGGCCAAGGCGGGTGTCGAGTCCCTCGGTCGCGCCCTGCGGGTCGAGGGGGGGCCCCCACGCCCCCCCCCC
>JBBDYP010000076.1:2403-18753 GCA_040900615.1 Solirubrobacterales bacterium
GTCGAGCTGGCGCCCCACGGCGCCAGCGCCACCGTCGCCTACTTCGGCTGGGTCGACACGAAACTGGTCCAGAATGCCTTTGCCCAACCCGATGCCGACCGGGTGCGGGACCTGAGCCCCGACTTCCTGCTCAAACGGATCACCCCCGACGAGGCCGGCGCCGGCCTCGTCCGCGGCATCGAGGAACGTGCCCCTCGCGTCTTCGTGCCGAAGTGGTGGCGCTACGTCTCCGCCCTGCGCGGGATGATCAACCCCCTGCTCGACCGCCGCATGGAGAAGGACGCCAAGACCGCGGCGCTGGTCCGCGACCTCGACGCGAAGACGGTCGACGCCGAGAAGGCGTCAAGCGCGAGTTAAGCGACTAAGGGCCGGGAATAGCGGCGACCCGGCGCTTCTCGTACTCAGCCGACTGCACGAAGTCGTAGAGCGTCTCGGGCGCAATGTCGGCTTCGTTCGGCCAACTGATCGTGTTGCCGCCCTCGTCGATCGCCAGCTTTCGAAAGAACTCGACGTCCCGCAGCGGCTCGAAGACGCCGCCGTATTCGAGCAAGTAGGAAAGATCGACGTCGGCAGCGAGCCCATCCGCGAACCGGAGGTGGACTCCGTAGCCGTCAAGTGGCTCTGCTTCGACGAGCTGCGGGGGTAGGGCCAGCATGCGTCGATGGTAGAGCCATTCACCGCAGTGGCGCAATCCGGAGCGGCGCCAGGTGCTGTCGCGCTCGCTCCCAGTTGGCCCTCAGCCCCTGCTCGTGGGTGCGAGCCCATTCGATGACAAGCCGGTTGGCTCGAGGCGGCAACCCGCCCGCGAGAAGCCGAGCGTCTTCGATCGCGAATGAGGCCCTCTGTCCGCCATATTCGGCGTGAAAGTGCGGGCGCCCACCGTGGCGCCCCTCATCGAAGTACATGGTGATCGAGATCCCGTAGAAGCTGCTGATTCGCGGCACTCATGGCTAAGGGCCAGGCAACCACATCTCGCCCCCAACGCATCCGGCAGGCGGCGCTAAGTGACTATCCGAAAACTCGCGTGTGCGACTGGCGAGCGCCGGACCGAGCGGGGCCAGGATGCAGGGAGGCCTAATGGCAGCGCCATTTGGCCGATCGAGGACGCCGCCCCGCGAAGTGTGTCCGCCGCCGCCAGGCGTGCGCGGGGGTTCCGGATGGTCACTTAGCCCGGGTCAGCCGCTCCAGCAGGATGACGAAGGACTCGTAGCGCTCGCCGGTCGCTCGCTCGAGGCCGATCTCGCAGGTTCGGTTGCTGGAGAGGTGGGCGTCGAAATCGCGGCCGGCCAGCTCGGTGGCCTGGGGGCGGGTGGCGGCCTCGGTCAGCTCGGGGTGGGAGATGCCGCGGTCGCCGGCGAAGCCGCAGCAGGTCGCCGAGGGGGCGACGTAGACGTCGTCGGCGAGGGCACCGGCGATTGCCTGGAGCCGCGACGCCAGGCCCATGCGGCGGGTCGCGCAGGTCGGGTGGACGGCCGCCGACCCGACCTTCTCGGAGACCTCGAGCCAGGGCAGCAGACGGTCGTGGGCCCAGTTGACGGAGTCGAGGATCTCGATTCTGGCGAGCCGCTCGGCCCAGTCCTCGTCGAGCACGCCCTCGCCGGGATCGGTCGCCGCGTTGGTGCAGGAGGCGGCGTCGATCACGACCGGCAGGGCGCCTTCGCCGCTCCAGGCCCAGAGACGCTCGACCATCTCGTTCACCTTGAACCGATGCGCCTCCCCGAACCCTTTCGAGCTCCAAGGCAACCCACAACAAGTCCCCCCCACGTCCTCCGGCACCCACAGCGCCAGCCCCGCCCGAGCCGAAACCTCCACCAGCGCCTCCACAACCCAGGGTCGACGGGCCGAAATGTCACCCTGGGCGAGACTTTTCGGCCCGTCGGCCGGGGGGCCGTAGATGCGGTTGGTGCAGGAGGGGAGGTAGAGGGCGGCGGCGCCGGTGTGGATGGTCGGGGGGAGCTTGCCGGGGGCCGGCTTCGGCAGCGCCTTTCCGCGCTTGGTCAGGCGGGCCAGCGGGCCGCCGAAGCGCAGACCGACACGGGACGCGCCCTCGACGCTGTCCCAGCGCCGGGCGGCCCTCAGCGCCCGCTTTTCGGCCCGCTCGGAGTGCTGCTCGCCGCGCAGTCCCTTGACCAGCTTGCCGGTGTCGATCCCGACGGGACAGGCAAGCTGGCAGGAGCCGTCGGTGGCGCAGGTCTCCATCGCCTCGTACTCGAACTCCTTCAGCAGCGCCTGCTGCACCGGCGAGCCCGCCGGCTGGCGGGCCATCTCGCGCCGCAGCACGATCCGCTGCCGCGGCGTCGTCGTCAGGTCACGGCTGGGGCAGACCGGCTCGCAGAAGCCGCACTCGACGCAGGTCGTCGCGGACTCCTCGATCGGCGGCGTCGTCTTCAGGTTGCGGAGGTGGACGCCGGGATCGCGGTTGAGGACCACGCCGGGAGAGAGGACGCCGTCGGGGTCGGCCAGCTTCTTCACCCGCCACATCAGCTCGGTCGCCTTCTGCCCCCACTCGCGCTCCACGTAGGGGGCCATGTTGATCCCGGTGCCGTGCTCGGCCTTGAGCGAGCCGTCGTACTTGTTGACGACCAGCTCGACCAGGCCGCTCATGAAGGCCTCGTAACGATCGAGGTCCTCCTGCCTGGAGAAGTCCGGCGTCAGCATGAAGTGGAGGTTCCCGGCGGAGGCATGGCCCGCCACCCCGGGCAGGAAGCCGTGCTCGCCGAGCAGAGCCTGCAGGTCCCGGGCCCCCTCGGCGATCCGCTCCGGCGGCACGCAGACGTCCTCGACGATCAGCGCCGTGCCCGGCGGGCGCAGCCTGCCGATCAGGCCGTGCAGCCCCTCGCGCACCCGCCAGCTCAGCTCGATCTCGTCCCCCTCGCGGGTGAACTCGATCGGGCGGATCGTCTCGTGGCCGGTGAGGATCTCGCCGGCCGCGGCGACGTAGTCGTCGAGCTCTGACTCGGCCGCGGCGCCGTACTCGACCAGCAGCACCGCCGAGTCCGGCGGCAGCTCTTTCCACTCCTCGGGCGCGCCGACCATGTTCCAGGCGGCGGTGATCAGCGCCGGCGCGACCATCAGCTCGACCGCGGTGGCGCCGCTGTCGACGAGGTCGCGGACCGGGGCGATCGCCGCGTCGATGCTGGGGAAGTGGACCCAGGCGGTGGTCGTGACCGCCGGCAGCGGCACCGTCTCGAAGACGACCTCGGAGGTGAAGGCGAGCGTGCCCTCCGAGCCGACGAGGAGGCGGCGGAAGATCTCCAGCGGCTCGTCGGCGTCGAGGAAGGCGCAGAGCCGGTAGCCGGTGGTGTTCTTGATCGCGAACTTGCGGCGGATGCGCTCGCTCAGCTCGGCGTCGGCGCGGATCTCGTTGCGGATCGCCTCCAGGCCGGCGAACAGCTCCGGCTCGGCCTCGGCGAAGCGCTCGAGGTCGTCGGAAATGGCGGTGTTGATCGTCGTCCCGGAGGGCAGGACGAAGGTCATGTCCCGCACGGTCGAGTAGGAATCGCGGCTGACCCCGCAGCGCATGCCGCCGGAGTTGTTGGCGACGACGCCGCCGACGGTGGCGACGTCGGTGCTGGCGGGGTCGGGGCCGAGCTTGCGCCCGTGGGGGGCGAGGACGCGGTTGGCGTGGCCGAGGATCGTCCCCGGCTTGACCCGGGCGAGCGCCCCGTCCTCCTCGACCGCGACGCCGCGGAAGTGGCGGCGGACGTCGACCAGGATCCCCTCGCTCTGGCCCTGCCCGTTGAGGCTGGTGCCGCCGGCGCGGAAGGTGACGGGAATGCCCTTCTCGCGACCGTAGGCGAGGACCTTGCCGACGTCCGCCGCGTCGCGCGCCATCACCACCGCCCGCGGGAGGAGCCGGTAGGGGCTGGCGTCGGAGGCGTAGCGGACGATGTCTGCGGCGCTGGCGAGGACGCGGCCGGGACCGAGCAACCGCTCCAGCTCGCCGCGCAGCGGTTGGGCGACGCCGGCCGCCAGCTCGTCCGGGGCGCGGTCGGGCGCCGGCTCGCTCGCCAGCGGGGCGAGGGACTCCGGCTTGCGCTGCAACAGAGCCATTGCTCTCTCCTCTCCTCCTAGAAGAGTGACATCCCGGGCGCGACCGGGACTTCGACCAGCTCCGGTTGCGAGGACTCGAGGGCGGCGGCGAGGGCGGCGCGGACCCCGTCCCGGTCGCCGGCGCGGTGCGCCTTGACGCCGTAGCCCTCGGCGACCGCGGCGACGTCCAGCTTGGGAAGGTCGAGGCCGGGGGCGCCGCTGACCTGCTCGACTTCGGCGAACCACTTGAGGATCGCGTACTCCTCGTTGCGCAGGACGAGGAAGGTGACCGGCGCCCGGTAGGCGACCGCGCTCCAGAAGGCGGTGATCGCGTACTGCGCCGAGCCCTCGCCGAGCACGCAGACGACCGGCCGGCTCGGCTGGGCGAGCTGGACGCCGACCGCGGCGGCGAGGCCGAAGCCGAGGCCGCCGCCGGCGCTGAAGTAGTAGCTGCCGGGGCGCGAGAGCCGCAGCTGGTTGCGCAGGGCGAGGGTGCTGGAGGGGGACTCGAGCACGACGATGGCCTCGGCCGGCAGCACTTCGGCGAGGGCGGTGTGGACGGTCGAAGCGTTGAGCGGGTCGGTCGGCGGGATTTCCCCGGGCGGCTGGTTCGGCTCCGGGATCGGCCGCGCCGACTCGGGGACCGCGTCCAGCAGCGCCTCCAGGGTGAGCTTGACGTCGGCAACGATCGCGTCGCCCATCGGCGCGCGGACGGCCTCGTCGGGGTCGCTGGTGATCGCGACCAGATGGGCGCCCTCGGGCAGCAGCGGCCCGGGGATGTGGGGGTAGTAGGGGAAGACGGAGCTGCCGACGACGAGGATCAGGTCGTGGCCCTCCAGCGTCTGGCCGACCGGGCCGATCGCCGGCGGCAGGACGCCGCGGAAGTTGGGATGGCCCTCCGGGAACCCGAGCCGGACGCCGCCCGTCGCCGGCGATGCCCAGACCGGCAGCCGCTGGCGCTCGGCAAGGGCGACCGCGAGGTCCCAGGCGCCGCTGGCGTCGATGTCGGGTCCGGCGACGAGGACGGGGTTGGACGCGGCCTCGAGCCGCTCCGCCAGCGCCCGTACCGCCTCGGGGTCGGCGACGGCGCGTCCCGTCACCGTCCGCTCGATCGCGGCGCGGGCGTCGGCCTCGTCGACCTCAGCGTCCCAGTCGTCCATCGGGATCGAGACGAAGACGGGACCGCGCGGCGGCAGCGCCGCGAGATGGGCGCCGTGGGCCAGGGCCAGCGGCACGTCCTGCGCCCGCGGCGGCTCGAAGGACCACTTGACCAGCGGGTGCGGCATCCGCGTCGCGTCGCGGTTGGTGAGGTTGGCCTGCAGGGTGATCTGCGCCCGCGCCTGCTGGCCGGCGGTGACGAGCAGCGGCGAGTGGTTCGCCTGGGCGTTGAAGATCGCCCCCATCGCGTTGCCCACACCCGGCGCGGTGTGGAGGTTGGCGACGGTGGTCTTGCCGGAGGCCTGGGCGAAGCCGTCGGCCATGCCGACGACGACCGCCTCCTGCAGGCCCAGCACGTAGCGGAAGTCGGCCGGGAAGTCGGCCAGCATCGGCAGCTCGGTCGAGCCCGGGTTGCCGAACATCGTCGTCATCCCGTGGGCGCGGAAGAGGTCAAACGTTGCATCGCGAACTGTGGGCATCGGCCGAACCCTACCCGGCGGCGGGAAAATTGCTGAGCGTTGGTGATTTCCGCCCAGATGCGGGTAAAAGGGGGCGGTGCCACGCATGGATTCAAGGCCCCGGCGCGTGCGAGTCGATAAGCGACAGGTGAGGAATCGTCCTTCCAGCCTCAGGCGCCTCGCCGGGTTGGTGGCCTGCGCGGTCGCATTCGCCTGCGCGGCGCTCCCCCTCTTCGGCGGTACCGCCGCGGCCGAAGCGCCCCCCAGCACCACGCGGCTGCTCTACGCGCCAGGCGAGATCGTCCCGATCCCGGCCTCGATCCCGCACGAAGAGGGCGACATGGTCGACCGCCGCATCGTGCCGAACCTGCGCTGGATCGCCGAGCGCTACCCGATCTACATCAGCGACGGCTACTCCGGCCCGCTGCCCGACGGCGAGCACGCCGGCTGCCACGGCTGCCACGTCAAGCACTCCGACCACTACAACGGCCTCGCCGTCGACATCGTCCCGCTCAACTGGAGCGCTCGCTGCGACAGTCGCTGGCGGGGCATCACCCGGCTGGCGCGCTGGGCGGAGCCGCGGCAGAACCGGCCCGTCCCCCCCTTCCGCTGGGTCGGCTACGACGGCGATTCCGGTCACGGCTGCGGCCACCACCTGCACCTCTCCTGGAACCATTCCCCCGCCCCCCAGTTCCAGCTCGTCGAATGGGTCGAAGTCTTCCCGGTCAGCTTCGCCGGCGTGGGCGAGCAGCCCCGCGACGAAGAGACCGCGGCGCCGAAGCCGCCGCCCGGCCCCACCGGTGGCATCTCCCTGGCACCGACCGGCGGGGTCGCGCCGCGAGGCAGCGGCGACTGAGCCGCGCCACGCCCGCCGCCGAGTTGCCGGTTTGTCCTGCATAGCGAGACAAACCGGCAACTCGGCCTAGGATGGGGCAGGTGCGACGGTCTCGGGCATTGGTTTCGGTTGGGCTTGTCGCGATTGCGGTGCTCGCGAGCGGGTGCGGCAGGGAGGACGACTCGACGCCCGTCGCCTGCCTGGAGGGCTCGAACGCCTACGTGCGCGCGCTCGAGGCCGCGCCGGGCGAGGTGCTGCTGGCGGGCGAGACGCCGATCAGCGACTGCCTCGCGGAGAACCAGCAGGGCGGTGACCTGGCGACGGTGGGCGAGGCGATGGTCGAAGCGGCCACCGTGCTCAACGCCGAGGCGCGGGCCGAACCGGGCGGTGACGCCAACCTCCAGCTCGGCTACCTGCTCGGCGCCGCCGCGAGAGGTGCAGATCGCAGCGAAGGCATCCACGCCGATCTGATCCGCCGCCTCACCGTCACCGCTCGCTTCGCCCCCGGTCGGGAGCCGCTGTCGCCCGCGTTCTTGCGCGCATATCAGACTGGATACGCTGCCGGCCAAAGAAATGGTTGAACTACGAACGGCCGTGAAAACCAAGCAGGTCGGTGGACGCAGGGAGGGCGGCGAAGCGAGCGCACTTTTCTCGTGCGTGAGCGAGGCGCCCGACCGAGGACGCCGAGATGCGCCGGTTTGCAGCGGCCGCAATTGAGGAGACACATGCCCGAGCAGCTCTGGGGTGGCGAGACCACCAAAGCCGTAGACAACTTCCCCGTTTCGGGCGAGCGGGTTCCGGTCCCGGTGGTCCGCTGGCTCGGCCGCCTCAAGTCCGCCGCCGCCGAGGCCAACGGCGCGCTCGGCAAGCTCGACGGCGACATCGCCGAGCGGATCGCCGCCGCCGGCGCCGCCGTCGGCGAGGGCAAGCACGACGACCAGTTCCCGGTCGACGTCTTCCAGACCGGCTCCGGCACCTCCTCGAACATGAACGCCAACGAGGTGATCGCCAACCTCGCCGGCGACGGCGCCCATCCCAACGACCACGTCAACATGGGCCAGTCCTCCAACGACGTCTTCCCCTCCGCCGTCCACCTGGCGGCGCTGGACGAGGTCACCCACGACCTGCTGCCGGCGATGGGCGGGCTGCAGGCGGCGCTGGAGGCGAAGGCGAAGCGGTTCGCCGACGTCGTCAAGGCCGGGCGCACCCACCTGATGGACGCGGTGCCGGTGACCCTGGGGCAGGAGTTCGGCGGCTACGCGGCCCAGGTGCGGCTCGGCGTCCAGCGGGTCGAGGGGACGCTGCGCCGCGTCGGCCAGATCCCGCTCGGCGGCACCGCGACCGGGACCGGCCTCAACACCCACCCGGAGTTCGCCGCCAAGGTGCGGGAGAAGCTCGCCGCCGACACGGGCCTGACGATCTCCGCGCCGCTCGACCCGTTCGAGGCGCAGGGCAACCGCGACGCGCTGGTGGAGCTGTCCGGGGCGCTCAAGGTCTACGCCGTCTCGCTCAACAAGATCGCCAACGACCTGGCGCTGATGGGCTCGGGCCCGCGCGCCGGCCTCGCCGAGCTGCGGCTGCCGGAGCTGCAGAAGGGCTCCTCGATCATGCCCGGCAAGGTCAACCCGGTGATCCCGGAGGTCGTGATCCAGGTCGCCGCCCAGGTGATCGGCAACGACGCCGCGATCACCGTCGCCGGCAGCCAGGGCCAGTTCGAGCTCAACGTGCGGGTGCCGCTGATCGCCCGCAACCTGCTCGACTCGATCAAGCTGCTCGCCTCCGCCTCGCGCCTGCTCGACGAGAAATGCGTCGCCGGGATCGAGGCCAACGAGGAGATGACCGAGCGCCACGCCGAGGCCACCCTGGCGACGGCGACCGCGCTCAACCCCCACATCGGCTACGACCGCGCCGCCGACATCGTCAAGGCCGCGGCCGAGTCGGGCCGCTCGCTGCGCGAGGTGGCGCTCGAGCAGGGGGTCGAGCCCTCGGTCCTCGAGGAGGCTCTCGACCACCGCCGGATGGCGCGGCCGCACGAGTAGAGCGGCGGCGCGCCGGGGAGCAGCCGCGGCGCGGCTTCGGCCGCAGCGAGGTGGCGAGCCCCGGCGCCTAAATCGGCGCCGGGCTGGCGACCCAGGCGTCGGCGAACCAGACGCCGTCGCGGAGGCTGCGCTCGCCGAGTTCGACGGCGAGCGGATGGCGGAACATCGGCCCGTCGGTTACGAGGGAGTGATACTCGCCGTTCTCACCGGCGGCGTCGGCGCCCGCGCGCTCGATCTCGTCGACGAGCGCCGCGTCGATCGTCCTCCCCAACAGCTCGCGCGAGAGCACGCCGTCGCGGACGGCGACGATCACGGCCTTGAAGCCGGCATCGAGCAGGTCGGCCATCAGCCGCCGACGGTCCCGCTGCCAGAGCGGCAGGCAGGCCTCGGTCCCGGCGCGGGCGCTGAGCCCCTCCACCCATTCGCGATGGCTCTCGATGTCGATGTCGCCGAAGACGCCGACCGGCGTCCCGTGCTCGGCCGCACCCGCAGCGATCACCCGGCCCAGCTCGTCCTCATACCCCTCCCAGCTGGCCGCGCCGAAGCGCAGCGGCAGCCCGAGCGCCGCGGCCTGGGCCTGCAGCACCTCGCGGCTCAGCCCGTGCGAACGCGACCTCGCGCCAGACTCGATCATCATCGCCACCAGCAACCGCGGCACCGCCCCAGCGCTCACCGCCTCGTGCAGGGCGAGGGCCGAGTCCTTGCCGCCGCTCCACGAGCAGAAAACGGGAACGTCGCGAAGGTCGTCGGAGGCGCGCACGCCCAGAGCTTAGGTGCGCGGATCGTCGATCAGCAGCTCGGCGCGTCCCCCTCACCCCTGCAGCGTCACGAACCGCTCCTCGGTCAGCTCCATCACCGCATAGGCGGGGCCCTCGCGGGTGTTGCCGGAGTCCTTGACGCCGCCGTAGGGCTGCTGGTCGGCGCGGAAGGTCGGCACCTCGTTGATCAGGACGCCGCCGAACTCCAGGGTGCGGGCGGCCTTCAGGCCGTTGCCGATGTCGCGGGTGAAGACGCCGGCCTGGAGGCCGAACTTGGAGTCGTTGGCCATCTCCAGCGCTTGGTCGAAGTCGGTGAAGGTGTCGACGGTGGCCACCGGGCCGAAGATCTCCTCGCACCAGACCCTGGCCTCCTTGGGCGGAGCGCCGAGCAGGGTCGGGGCCAGGCAGCGGCCCTCGTCGACCAGCTCGCCGCCCGTGAGGAGCTTCGCCCCCGCGGAGAGCGCCTCATCGATCCAGGCCTTGACCCGGTCGCGATCGGCAGGGGTGATCAGGGGGCCGACGTCGGTGGCGGGGTCGAGCGGGTCGCCGACCTCGAGCTTGGCGACGTTGGCGAGCAGGCGCGCGGTGAAGGCCTCGGCGATCTCCTCATGCACGAGGATGCGCTGGATCGAGATGCAGCTCTGCCCGGCGTGGGAGAAGGCGTGGATCTGGGCCTTGTCGGCTGCCGCCTCCCAGTCGCCGTCGGAGTTGACGATCAGCGGCGCGTTGGACCCCAGCTCGAGGTTGACCTTCTTGTGGGGGACGCGGGAGCGGATCTCCCAGCCGACCGGGGCGGAGCCGGTGAAGGTGATCGCCCTGGTCAGCGGGTGGGTGACGATCGCCTCCCCGACCACCGAGCCCGCTCCGGGGATGACCGAGAGCCAGCCCTCGGGCAGGCCGGCCTCGACCAGGATCGCGGCCAGCTTCAGGGCAGAGATCGGGGTCTGCCCGGCGGGCTTCAAGACGATCGCGTTGCCGGCGGCGATCGCCGGGCCGAGCTTGTGGGCGACGAGGTTCAGGGGGAAGTTGAAGGGGCTGATCGCTCCCACCACCCCGTAGGGGACGCGCAGCATCACCCCGAGCTTGCCCGCTCCTGCCGGGGAGGCCTCCATCGGCACCGTTCCCCCGGTCAGCTTGCGCGCCTCGGTGGCGGCGAAGGTGAGGGTGGAGACGCAGCGCTGGGCCTCCACGGTGGCGGTCTTCAGCGGCTTGCCGGCCTCGGCGGCGATGGTCAGGGCCAGCTCGTCGATTCGCTCGCCGACCAGCTCGGCGGCGCGGTCCAGGACCGCGGCGCGCTCGTGCTGGGGGAAGGAGGCGGTCTCAAAGGCCTCCTGGGCGGCCTTGACGGCGCGCTCGACGAGGGCCTCCTCGCCCTGGGCGACGCGGCCGACCGGGCTTTGGTCGTAGGGGCTGAGCACCTCCTCCCAGGAGCCGGTCTCGATCCATTCGCCGGCGGCGAGGAGGCTGTGGTCGACTACGTCGATGGCCCGCGTTGCCATGAAAAGCAGCCTAGTGCAGGCCGCTACTCGTCCATCGCGAAGTTGTTGACCCAGAGATGCGCTTACGCCCGATCGGAATCCTGCTCACCCTCGTTCTCTCCCTGGCGCTGGCGCCGGCCGCGAGCGCGAGCGTCAGCTGGATCGTCCACGGCCGCGGCTTCGGCCACGGGGTAGGGATGAGCGCCTACGGCGCCTACGGCTACGCCAAGCACGGCAAGGACTACCGCTTCATCCTCGCCCACTACTACACGGGCACCACGATCGGGACGCTCGAAAAGTCTCCGATCGTCCGGGTGCTGCTCGGAATCTCCTCCGGAGACGTCGAATTCAGCGGCGCCACCAGCGCCTGCCGCACCCGCCTCGACCCGGAGCGCAACTACGAGGCGCACCGGGTCGGCAACTCGGTCCGGCTGCGCAGCTCCGGCGGCAAACCGCTCGCCAAATGCGGCGCCAAACTGCGCGCCGCCGGTAACGGGACGATCGAGATCGCCGGCTACGGCGCCTACCGCGGGGCCCTGGAGACCGTCCCGACCGAAGGCGACTCGGGCTCCCTCAACGTCGTCAACGCCCTCGCCCTCGAGCAGTACGTGAAAGGCGTGATGCCGAACGAGGTGCCGCCATCCTGGCCGTTCGAGGAGCTGCGCGCGCAGTCGGTGGCGGTGCGCTCGATCGCGCTCACCGGGGACGTCGGCGGCAACGGCTTCGACCTCTACGCCGACACCCGCAGCCAGGTCTACGAGGGGCTGGAAAGCGAGTATGCGCGGACCAACGAGGCGGCCGCTTCGACCCGCGGCGAGGTCGTCATGTACAAGGGAGAGGTCGCCACGACCTTCTATTCCGCCTGCTCGGGTGGCCACACCGAGAGCGCCGTCAACGTCTTCGGCACCGCGATCCCCTACCTGGTCGGCGTCCCCGACCCCTATGACGACGACTGCCCGCTGCACACCTGGATGCTGAAATTCAGCGGCCCGGAGATCAGCTCGCGCCTCGGCGCCTATCTCGACGGGCGCCTGAAGAAAGTGGTCGTCACCAAGACCGGCGTATCGCCGCGGATCATCGAGGCGAAGCTGTTCGGGACCGGCGGGATGACCACGGTCACCGGCTCCGAGCTCGAGGTCGCGCTCGGCGGCTATGACACCTGGATGAGCTTCGAGAAGGTCGTCTCCGGCTAAGCTCAGCCGTCGGGGTACGGCTGGATCGGGATGCCGTGGTCGGTCTCCCGCATCCCCAGCTCGTAGGCGGCGCCGGCATTGAGCGTGAGCTGGCGCGGCGGCAGGCCGGGCCGTTCGACGGTCAGCTCGAGGTCGGCGACCGAGCAGTTGACGGTGTTGTGCTCGGGCCCCTTGGGATCGGCGTAGACCCAGCCGACGAAGTCCTTCTCCGGCGCCGCGATCCTGCCGTGGACGACGATGTCCTTGCCGGGCAGGACGAAGCTGCAGACCGACGGCGACTCCTCGATCGAGGCGGAGCGGATCGCGCCGAGACCGCCGAGCCGGTGCGGCTCGCCTTCGAGCATCAGCATCCCCGACGGGATCCAGGGGCTGGTCCGGCTCCCCAGCTTGATCCGGGCGGCGCCGGCGTCGAAGTAGGTGTTCGGCGCGTCGGCGAAGCCGGTGCCCTCGAGCCAGACCCAGCGCTCGGCGTGCTCGGTGCCCCAGTTGTGGCCGATCATCCCCGGCCAGCCGGTGAACTCGATCGTCTCGTCGTCGATTTCGAGACGGCCCTCGAAGCGCGCGTCGGGGTACGGGGCGACGAACTTGGTCCGCGGCAGCGGCGCCGCGTAAAGCCAGTCGGCCGGCAGGTACTTGCAGGGCTCGGCGTCGCCGGAGAAGTTCAGGGTCCAGGCGGCGCTGACCGCGTCCGTATCGACCGATCCCTCGGCTCGGCCCGGGCCGATCTCGGCGTCACCGATCCGGATCCAGGACCCCGCCGGCACCGACAGCTCGGCGGCGGGCACCGTCACCTTGGTCGCCCGCGGCCCCTCCGCCTCGCGATCGAAGAGGACGAACCAGATCGAGGCGTTGGGCTCGGCGCCGGGCCGCTTGTGGACCGTGTGCCGGATCCAGATGCCCCGGCCGCCGCCGGGCTGGCAGGCCTTGACGTAGAAGCTCTCGTAGTGGCCGGCCTTGCCGGCCACTCGCGGAAACCTGGCGCCTTCGTCCATCCCAGAGCACTCTAAAGCGCCTCGGCATTCCCGGCGGCCCGCTCGACTGGCAGTTCGCCCGCCTTGATCGGCCACCGCCGCCGATGTACGCTCGGGCCGTGTCCGTCCCGCGTCGCCTGATCATCGTCGCCTGCGCGCTCGCCCTGATCACCTCGTCGACTGCTGTCGCCGGCGCGAGCGCCGCTTCCTCGGGCGGCGACGGTGCGACCTCGAGCACCAAGAAAAAGAAGAAATGCCCGAAGGGCTACAAGCTCAAGACGGTGACCAGGCACGGCAAGAAGGTGAAGAAGTGCCGCAAGGTCAAAGGCAAAGGTGGAGGCACCGGCGCTCCCGGCGGGCAGACCGGCCTCTTCGAAGCCCCCGGGCGCAAGCTGGAAGGCAATGAAGCGATCCCCTTCCTGCAGAGGTACCTTGCCAACTCGACCTTCACCGATTGCCCCGCCGGCTGGCCCAACTGCGCAGTCGAGCAGCGCTACAGCCACACGTCTGGGGGCTCGTTCTACTACTGCCGCCTGACCTCGGTCTCAGGGGCCGACATCATCAACGGCGCGCGCTCCTACCAGGTGCAGAACGCGGTGGTCGAGGCCGACGGCTCCTGGACCTTCAACGAGCTGGTGGAAAGCGGCGGCAGGGCCTTCTACGAATGGCATGTCGCGACCAACGGGGTCGTCAACGGCGCCTACCAGTTCGAGAGCAATGCGATCGAACAGATCGGCCCGCTCCAGTACGTCCCCGGCGCCCGTGACTGCAGCTACTGAGCGCCGGCCCTAGACCTTGATCGTGATCACGTCGCCATCCTGGACGACGTAGTCGCGGCCCTCGATCCGCAGCAGCCCCTTGTCGCGGCCCTGCGAGTAGCCGCCGCACTCGACCAGCTCCTCCCAGCCGATCACCTCGGCTTTGACGAAGGCTTCCATGATCTCGGTGTGGATCGTCCCCGCCGCCTCCAGCGCGGTGGCGCCGCGCCGCAGCGGCCGGGCGACCGCCTCCTTGTCCTCACCGGCGGTGAAGAAGGTGATCAGCTCCAGCAGGTCGTAGGCGGCGCGGACCAGGCGCGCCAGGCCGGAGCCCTCGACCCCGTAGGACTCGCGCATCTCCTCGGCTTCCTCGGGGTCCAGCTCGGCCAGCTCGCCCTCGATCCGGGCGCTGACCGCGACCGCCCCGGCGCCGATCGCGGCGGCGTGGGAGGCGACCGCCTCCGGCACCTCAGCGTCGCCCTCGTCGACGTTGGCGACGTAGAGGATCGGCTTGGTGGTCAGCGCCTGCAGGTTGCGCGCCGCGTCGGGGGCGCCGTCGGGCAGGGGGATCGAGCGGGCGGGACGGCCCTCGGCCAGCGCTTCGTGCACCGCCTGCAGCCACTCGAGCTCCGCGATCGCTTCCTTGTCGCCCGACTTCGCCTGCTTGCCGACCCGCCCCAGCCGCCGCTCGACCTGCTCGTAGTCGGAGAGGACCAGCTCGGTCTCGATCGTCTCGATGTCGGCGAGCGGGTCGACGCGGCCGTCGGGGTGCGGCACGCCGGAGTCGGCGTGGCAGCGGACGACGTGGCAGATCGCGTCGGTCTCGCGGATCGAGGCCAGGAACTGGTTGCCGAGGCCCTCGCCTTCGGATGCCCCTTTGACCAGGCCGGCGATGTCGTGGAAGGAGATCGTCGCCGGCACCAGCTCGGAGCTGCGCACCGTTTCGGCGACCTTCTGCAGCCGCTCGTCCGGGACCTGGGCGATCGCGACGTTGGGCTCGATCGTCGTAAAGGGGTAGTCGCCGGTCTGGGCGCCGCCCTTGGTCAGCGCGTTGAAGAGGGTCGACTTGCCCGCGTTCGGCAGCCCGACGATCCCGACCTTCACAGCGAGAGCGGGACGATCAGGCCCAGGGCGACGCCGATGAAGGCGCCGGCGAGGACGTCGGACGGGTAGTGCATCCCCAGGTAGGGACGGCCCAGCGAGAGCGCGATGGCGACGAGGAAGGCGCCCGCCATCGCCGGATCGACCCGGACCATCGCCGTCGCCACCGCGAACGAGGAGGTCGCATGGGCGGAGGGGAAGCTGAGCGAGCTGGGGGCACCGCCGAGGGGCAGCAGGCCCTCGAGCTCCGGGCGGGGCCGCCTGACGAGGAGCTTGACGACGTAGTTGAGGCCGATCGCGATCGGGCCGAGCGCGGCGCAGATCAGCCACGACTCGCGCCGCGAGGGATCCAGCAGCGCCAGCGCGATTCCGAGCAGGAGCCAGATCAGCCCGTTGTTGCCGGCCTTGCCCAGCGCCTTGGCAGCGGACTCGAGCCCGGGCGTGTGCCCGCGGGTTCGCATCACTCGCAGCAATCTCAGGTCGGCGCTTCGCATCGGCGCCGCAGGATACGGGTCGGCCTGCCGCTCAGTCAGTATCCGGTCATGCCCACCGTCCCCGGATACCTCCACACGCCCGGCAACCACTGCGGCTCGACCGCGCTGCGCAACCTGCTCGCCTTCCACGGCATCGAGATCAGCGAGGAGATGGCGTTCGGCCTCGGGGCGGGCGCGAGCTTCTACTACCTGACCCTGGAGGACGCCTCCCCCAGCCGCTGGTTCAACGGCCGCACGGCGCGCCTGGAGGAGAACTTCCGCGACCTGACCGGGGCGGCGCTGGCGATGCGCACCTTCGAGGAGGGGGACCGAGACGCCTGGGAGGCCGCCCGTGCCGAGGTCGACGCCGGCAACCCGGCGCTGCTGCTGACCGACATCTACCACCTCGACTACTACGGCAAGTCGGCCCACTTCCCCGGCCACGCCGTGGTCCTGGCCGGCTACGACGACGAAGTCGCCCACCTCTCCGACACCGCTTTCGAGGACCTGCAGACGACCCGGCTGGACCACCTCGCCGAGGCCCGCCACAGCGGCCACCCCGCCTACCCGCTGGAAGGCCACATGTTCACCGTCTCCGAGTCGCTCGACCGCGCCCGGCTCGAAGCGGCGATCCCCCGCGCGATCGCCGCGGCGACGAAGGAGATGCTGGAACCGACCTTCGGCGAATTCGGCGGCCTCCCCGCTGTCGACCGGCTCGCTGCCGAGGCCGGCTCCTGGCCCGAGGTCGCCGACGATTGGCAGTGGTGCGCCCGCTTCGCCTACCAGGTGATCGAGAAGCGGGGCACCGGCGGCGGCGCCTTCCGGCTGATGTACTCGCGCTTCCTCGAGGAGGCGGGCCGGGAGGAGGCGCCGCTGGCGGCCGAGGCGGCGGGGCGCTGGACCGAGCTGGCGACGGCGTTCCACGCCGCCAGCGAGAGCGATGAGCCCGAGGCGGAGCTGTGGGGCGAGGTCGACGCGGGCGCGCAGCGCGTCGCCGAGGCCGAGCGGCGGCTCTGGACCGCGCTCGCCAAGTCCTGAGGTCCGCTGGCCAAGCGAATCAAGAACGCAGGGAGCGTGGCGTGCTCCGCACGCGAGC
>JBBDYP010000077.1:0-18519 GCA_040900615.1 Solirubrobacterales bacterium
TCCCGCGGAGGGGCATCGGCTGCCCTCACGCGCCGCCGTCAGGCCGTGCGACCCTGAATTCCCGCGGAGGGGCATCGGCTGCCCTCGCTTGCATCCCCCGGTCCACCCGAGTGACCACTCCGCCCCCGAAACTTTCCTTGCGGATTATCGACAACTTGTGAGGAAGCGCTAACAAAGTCCGCTAGCCTCAGCGCTCTCTTGGGTTCGGCTCGGGTCAGAAAGGACCTCTTAGGCATCTGCGCAGCCGCGGTGGTCTGCGGGCTGCTGGTAGGCGTGCTCGCGATCGCGCCGCGGGCCGGCGCCGCCGACGCCGAGAGCCTGGAAGCAAAGCTCTCGGCGGCGCGGAGCGAAGCCGGGGCGATCTCCGTCGAGTTGCGCGAGTCAAGCGATCGGCTCGCAGCCGCACAGGGCGAAGCCGCGACGGCCGAAGCACGGGAGCAGCGGCTCTCGGGCCTGCTCGCCGAAGGCGAAGAACGGGCCGCGGATCTGACCCGCAAGGTCGACCGGACCCGTGACCGCCTGGGGGTCGAGAGGGCACGTCTGCGCCGCGCGCAACGCGCCCTCGCCGAGCGGCTGGTGGCGATCTATGAAAGCGGCATGCCCAGCACCGCCAGCCTCGTGCTCGGCTCCAGCGACTACCAGGACCTGGCCACCCAGGCGGACTACCTGCGGGAGATCGCCGAATCCGACCGTGCCCTGGCCGATCGCGTCGAACAGGTCCGAAACGCGGTTCGAGAAGAGGTCGAGGAGGTCGCCGTCCTGCGCGCTCGCGCGGTCGCCTACGACGAACGCCTCGCCGCGGCCCGCTCCGACATCTCCGCCGTTCGCGAAGCCGCCCAAGCCTCCGCCTCCCGGCTGCAGTCGCTCAGCGCCAGCCGCGAAGCCTCGCTCTCGGAGCTGCAGGCGGACATCGGCGGCTGGGTCGAGGAGATACAGGAAGCGCGGGCGGCGAGCGAAGCCGAAGCCGAAGAAGAAGTAGGGCGCTGGCTCGGCGGCCCGTACTCGATCCCCACCTACATCGTGATGTGCGAGTCCGGCGGCGACTACGGCGCCGTCAACCCCTCCAGCGGCGCCGGCGGCGCCTACCAGATCCTGCCCTCGACCTGGGAACTCTACGGCGGCCAGGGCGAACCCCAGAATGCCCCCAAGGCCGAACAGGATCGGATCGCCGCCGAAATCTGGGCCGACTCCGGCGGCGGCGCCTGGGTCTGCGCCTAGCGCGTCAATGGTCACGGTCCGCAGACACAATTGCTTCACTCTGCGCGCCACAGCAGACAAAACGCCTCGTAGGCTGCCATCATGGCCGCCGTGAGAGAAGCCTGGACCGACGAGCGACTCGATGACCTGTCGCAGCGCATGGACAGGGGATTCGATCGTCTCGACACGGACATCCGCGAGGTGCGAACGGAAATGAACACCCGCTTCGATGTGATGGACGCCCGCATGGATGGGATGCAGCGGACGATCATCGTCGGATTCGTCAGCGTGCTCGCGAGCGTCATCGCCACCCAGCTCTGAGATACGCGCGGAGTTAGCGCGAATGGGTCACGGACCCCGGCGGTGGCATCTGCCGCGATTGGCATGATCGCTCCGACCCCGTGAGCAACCCCGCCGCCGTCCATCTACACGCCCACAGCGAGTACTCGCTGCTCGACGGCGCCTGCAAGATCGACGCGATGGCGGCACGCGCCGCCGAGCTCGGCCAGCCAGCCCTCGGGCTCACCGACCACGGCGTCATGAACGGCGCCGTCGACCTCTACAAGGCCTGCGGGAAGCAGGGGATCAAGCCGATCGTCGGGCTCGAGGCCTATCTGGTCGAGGACCGCCGCGCGATCAAGGAGCAGACCCGCTACGAGCGCAACCACCTCACCCTGCTGGCCGAGAACGATCGGGGCTTCGCCAATCTCGTCAAGCTCACCTCGGCCGGCTTTCTCGAGGGCTTCTCCCGCGGCAAGGCCAACGTCGACATGGAGTTGCTGGCGGCGCACTCCGAGGGCGTCATCGCCCTCACCGGCTGCCTGCAGTCCCGCTTCTGCCGTCGCCTGGTGGAAGAGCGGGCCGACGACGCCCGCGCCCACCTCGACGATCTGATCCAGACCTTCGGGCCCGAGCAGGTCTACTTCGAGGTGCAGAAGAACGGCATCCCCGAGCAGGACAAGGCGAACGAGGGCATCGTCCGCTTCGCCCGCGAGCTGGGCCGGCCGCTGGTCGGCACCGCCGACGTCCACTACCTGCGGCGCGAGGATTTCGAGCACCACGCGGCGCTGCTCTGCGTGCAGACGAAGTCGACGCTGGAGGCGCCGAAGCTCAGCTTCGACACCAACGAGTTCTACATCAAGAGCTCGGAGGAAATGATCGAGTCCTTCGCCGAGTGGCCCGAGGCGGTGCCGACCTCGCTGGAGATCGCCGAGCGCTGCTCGCTGGACATCGAGCTGGGCAGCGTGCTGCTGCCCCGCTACCCGACCGAGAACGGCGAGGAGCCGGAGGCGATGCTGCGGCGGATCGCCGCCGAGGGCCTGCGCGCCCGCTACGGCGACCCACCGCCCGCGGAGGCGGTGGAGCGGCTCGAGTTCGAGCTCGGCGTGATCGAGGAGATGGGCTTCTCCTCCTACTTCCTGATCGTCTGGGACTTCGTCCGCTACGCCAAGGAAAACGGCGTCGCGGTCGGCCCGGGGCGCGGATCGGCGGCCGGGTCGATCGTCTCCTACAGCCTCAACATCACCGATCTCGATCCCCTCGCCCACGACCTGCTCTTCGAGCGCTTCCTCAATCCCGGCCGCAAGTCGATGCCGGACATCGACATCGACTTCTCGGTCCGCGGCCGCGAGCGGATGATCCGCTACGTCGGTGAGAAGTACGGCCGCGAATCGGTCGCCCAGATCATCACCTTCGGCAAGATGGCGCCGCGGGCGGCGACCCGCGACGCCGCCCGCGTGCTCGGCTTCGACTACGCCACCGGCGACCGGCTGGCGAAGCAGATCCCCGAGCCGATCATGGGCCGCAACCCATCCTTCGAGGAGTGCCTGAAGAAGGGCCAGGAACTGAAAAGGACCTACGACGCCGAGCCCGACGCGAAACGGATCCTCGACGTCGCCCAGGGGCTCGAGGGGATCATCCGCAACAACTCGATCCACGCGGCCGCCGTGGTGATCGCCGACCGGCCCCTGCAGGAGATCGTGCCGCTGCAGCTGGCCGAGGACCGCAGCGCCCCCGCGGCCCCCAGCGGGAACGGCAACGGCTCCGCCAAGCCCGAGCGCCAGTACAAGATCGTGACCCAGTACTCGATGGGGCCAATCGAGGAAATCGGGCTGCTGAAGATGGACTTCCTCGGCCTCCGCAACCTCGACGTGATCGAGGACGCGATCGAGATCATCGAGCGCTCGCGCGGGAACCGGCTCGACATCGCCGAGATCCCGATGGACGACGCCGCCACCTTCGAGATGCTCGCCAAGGGCGACTCCACCGGCGTCTTCCAGCTCGAGTCGGAGGGCATGCGCGAGGCGATGAAGAAGGTGCGGCCGACCGAATTCGACGACATCGTCGCCCTCGTCTCGCTCTACCGACCGGGGGCGATGGCCTACATCCCCGCCTACGCCAAGGGCAAGCGCGACCCCGCCTCTGTCACCTACCCCGACCCGCGCCTGCGGCCGATCACCGAGCCGACCTTCGGCTGCGTCCTCTACCAGGAGCAGCTGATGGAGATCGCCAAGCAGATGGCCGGCTTCAGCCCCTCCGAGGCGGACGACCTGCGCAAGGCGATCGGCAAAAAGAAGCGCGACCTGATGGCGACGATGAAGGCCAAGTTCATGGAAGGGATGAAGGCCTCCGAGACCGCCGACAAGGTGGCGGCGAACATGTGGTCGCTGATGGAGGCCGCCGCCGACTACTCCTTCAACAAGTCCCACGCCGCCTGCTACGCGCTGATCGCCTACCGCACCGCCTACCTCAAGGCCAACTACCCGGCGGAGTACATGGCGGCGGTGATCTCCTCGGTGATGAACACCAAAGACAAGGTGCCCTTCTTCGTCAACCGCTGCGCGGAGATGGGGATCGACGTGCTGCCGCCCGACGTCAACTCCTCCGACCACAGCTTCGTCGTTTCCGAGAACGCGATCCGCTTCGGCCTCGACGCGGTCAAGAACGTCGGCCACTCGGCGGTGGAGGCGATCCTGCGGGCCCGCGAGGACGCCCCGATCGCCTCGATCTGGGACTTCTGCGAGCGGGTCGACTCGCGCGCAGTCAACAAACGGGCGATCGAATGCCTGATCAAGTGCGGCGCCCTCGACTCGACCCGAGCCACCCGCAAAGGGATGCTGGAGGCCCTGCCCGCTGCCCAGTCGGCGGGGCAGAAGGCGCAGGAAGACGCGCAGATGGGGCAGGGCTCGATCTTCGATTTCGGCGACGAAGGCGGGGGAGGGGCGGCTCAGTCCCAGGCCCACCACCGGCCGCCGATCTCCGCCGCCGAGTTCGAGCGGGCCGAGCTCCTGGCGATGGAGAAGGAGACCCTCGGCACCTACCTCTCGTCCCACCCCTTGGCCGAAGTCGGGCCGGCGCTGCGGGCGCGGGTCGACTGCAGCCTGGCGGAGCTCGGCGGCAAGCCCGACGGCGCCTGGGTGACGGTCGGCGGCATCGTCGTCGACTGCAAGAAGATCCGCACCAAGAGCGGCAACCAGATGATGTTCGCGACGCTCGACGACGTCGAGGGCCAGGTCGAGATGCTGGTCTTCAAGGCCGATCAGGCCGAGAGCGCCGCGGTGATCGCTCCCGACGCGATCGTCCTGGTCCGCGGCCGTCTCGACCACAAGGACCGCGGCGAGACCAAGCTCGTCGTCCAGGAGGCCCAGCGCTTCGAACCCGACAGCGAGGAGATCGCCAAGGCGAGCAAGGTGGCAACGGTCCCGGCCGGCCCGATGGAGCTGCCGATCGACCCCGGGAAGCTGAAGATCCCCGGGCTGGTGGACGAGCTGAAGGCGGTCTTCGAGCACCACAAGGGCGACGCCGACGTCCACCTGGTGATGGAGACCAATTCCGGCACCCGCCGGGTCCGCCTCGGCAGCGAGTACCGGGTCCGCCCTTCGGTCGGACTGCGCAACGAGATCGACCAGGTTCTGGACTCCTACGCGCTCGCCGCTTGAATCCTCCAAACCGCTTGGTTCCGCGGTCTCACGTCCCTAGACTTTCGCTATGACCGCTACGCGCACCGAGGTCGGCGAGTGCCGCCAGTGCCGCTCCTTCTGCGACAAGATGGTGGAGCCGCGCGGCTGCATCGAGCTCGGCTGTCGCTACCTCTACAGCTACGTCGACCGCTTCAACGGCGCCCAATACGTCGGCTGCATGCAGGAGGTCTTCGCGGCCGAGGTCGAACTCGCCGCCGTGCTCGAGCCGGGCGGCTTCGGCGGCGTGAAGATGACAGGCGAGCCGCTGCCGCACTGCCAGTTCGCCGTCGAGCGGGCCTACGAGGGCTCGGGCGGCACCTACGACTGCGTCAACCGCCGCTTCTTCGACTGCAGCGACGGGGGGACCGAGGGCCTGCGCGCCTTCGACCTGCGAGACGTCTAGCAATGCGACATCGTTTCGTGTAATAATGCCGCCATGTCCGAGACGGCAGCAGTTGCTGAGGCGGATGCGAACGAGGTCCTGAGCGGGGCGGCCGGTGAAGGCGCCGAGCAGGGTGGCCCCAGGTTCACGCTCGAGCTCAACCAGGATCAGAAGGACATCCGCGAGTGGGTGCACGGCTTCGCCGAGGGCGTCGTCAGGCCTGCCGCCGCGGAGTGGGACGAGCGCGAGGAGACGCCGTGGCCGGTGATTCAGGAGGCCGCCAAGATCGGGCTCTACAGCTTCGAAGCGATGGGCCAGTTCTGGGCCGACGAGACCGGGTTGACGCTGCCGATCGCGAACGAGGAGCTCTTCTGGGGGGATGCCGGCATCGGCATGGCGATCATGGGCACGTCGCTCGCGGTCGCCGCGATCTTCGGGCAGGGGACGCCGGAGCAGATGGGGGAGTGGATCCCGCAGTGCTTCGGCACGCCGGACGACGTCAAGCTCGGGGCCTTCTGCGCCTCCGAGCCGGACGCAGGCTCCGACGTCTCCGCGATCCGCACCACCGCCAAGTACGACGAGGCCGGTGACGAGTGGGTGATCAACGGCCAGAAGGCTTGGGCGACCAACGGCGGCATCGCCAACATCCACGTCGTCATCGCCTCGGTCGACCGCGAGCTCGGCTCGCGCGGCCACGCCGCGTTCGTGATCCCGCCGGGGACCAAGGGCTGCGAGCAGGGCGCCAAGGTCAAGAAGCACGGGCTGCGTGCCTCCCACACCGCCGACGTCCACCTCGACGACTGCCGCATCCCGGGCGCCTGCCTGCTGGGCGGCAAGGAGAAGCTCGACGAACGGCTGGCACGGGTCCGCGAAGGCAAGAAATCCAAATCGCAGGCAGCGATGCAGACCTTCGAGGCGAGCCGGCCGACGGTCGGCGCCCAGGCGCTGGGCATCGCCCGAGCCGCCTACGAGTACGCGCTCGACTACGCCAAGGAGCGCCGGCAGTTCGGCAGGGCGATCATCGAGAACCAGGCGATCGCCTTCGCCCTCGCCGACATGAAGCTGGAGATCGACGCCGCTCGGCTGCTCGTCTGGCGTGCCGCCTGGATGGGCCGCAACGGCCACACCTTCGAAAACGCCGAGGGCTCGATGTCGAAGCTGAAGGCCGGCGAGGTCGCGGTCTGGGCGACCGAGCGGGCGATCCAGATCCTCGGCGGCAACGGCTACACCCGGGAGTTCCCGGTCGAGCGGATGCACCGCGACTCGAAGATCTACACGATCTTCGAGGGCACCTCGGAGATCCAGCGCCTGGTCATCTCACGCGCGATCTCCGGCGTCCACATCAAATAGAGAATTTACGGCGGGAGAGCAAGGGCCGGCCGCAGGGCCGGTCCTTGTCGCCTGCCCTGGCCGGGGCTGGCGACGGGGACGGGCGGTGCCGGGAGCTTCTGGCGTCGCTCGATGTCTAGAGCCGCCCATGGCCGGCTTAAGGCATCGAGCGGCCGCCTCGCTCAATTCGTGCGGCGCTTGAGCCCTTCGCGGGGCAGGCGCCTGGCGGCTGACACTTCTGCCTTCGACGACCGTTTCTTTTTCGGCCCCGGGCGTCTCGAGCGTGGCTGACAGACCCTCGAAGAGGGGCTCGGAGAGGAAGGCGGGGAGCCTACGGCGGGAGAGTATGGGCCGGCGCAGGGTTGCCGGCCCTTGTCGCCTGCCCAGAGCAGGCATGGGGGGGGTCGGGTCGCCCTCCCCGGAAGGCCGTTGCGCAGCAGATCGTCTGGCTCGATTTGGATGGTGGTCCCTTGAGCCTTCCGGGGAGGGCGACCCGACCCCCGCCCCGCAGCTCCGGGACGGACGAGGCCCCCCGGATGCTGTCTAGTGGTGTGACCACCAACGTTTACCGGCAACGTTGCCGGTCACACCACTAGCTCAGGGTCTTCTTGCCCTCGGGGGCGCGGGGAGCTTCGGTGCCTACCCCTGCCGGCGCTTGAGGCCTTCGCGGCGCAGGCGCTTGGCGGCGGTTACTTCGGCCTTGCTGGGGCCCTTCTTTTCGGGCCCTGGCGTCTCCAGCGTCGCCGGCAGGCCCTCGAAGCGGGGCTCGGAGAGGAAGGCGGAGAGGCCGCGGCGGCCCATCTCGCCCTTGCCGATGTTGGCGTGGCGGTCGCGGCAGGAGCCGAGCGGGGCGGCGGCGTCGTTGACGTGGACGCAGCGCAGTCGCTCCAGCCCCACTTTCTCGTCGGCCTCGTCGATCACCGCGCCGAGGTGCGCCTCGTCGGTGACGTCGTAGCCCTGGACGAAGAGGTGGCAGGAGTCGAGACAGAGGCCGAGTCGCTTGCCGGCGCCGGCAAGCTCGATCAGCTCCGCCGTCTCGTCGAAGTTGCGGCCCAGCAGTCCTTTGTGGCCGGCGGTCTGCTCCAGTAGCAGCGGGCAGCGCTCGCTGTCCTTCAGCGCCGCCGCGATCACCTTCGCCGCGCGCTTCATCGAGGGTCCCAGCGGCTCGCCTTTCTGCGCGCCGGGGTGCAGGACGACCCCGGCGGCGCCGATCCCGTCGCCGATCCTCAGGGCGTGGGTGAGCGAGGCCAGCGACTTCTTGCGCAGCTCTTTGTCTTTGGTGGCGCAGTTGATCAGGTAGACGGCGTGGATCACCACCGCTTCGACCGCGGAGCCCTCCATCGCCTCGCGGAAGGCGGCAAAGTCCGCCTCGCCATATTTGGTCGGGCGCCACATCCGCGGGCTCTGGTGGAAGATCTGGATAGATTCGCAGCCACGTTCCTCGCCACGCTCGATCGCGTTTGCGAGCCCGCCCGCGGTTGACACATGCGCGCCGATCAACATGACTAACGAAAGCCTCCGTCTCCGATTTGCCCCCTCGCCGACCGGTGCGCTGCACATCGGCGGAGCGAGGACGGCACTCTACAACTGGCTCGCGGCCCGGCACGAGGGCGGCGAGCTGGTGCTGCGGATCGAGGACACCGACCGTGAGCGCTCGACCGCGGAGAACGTCGAGCAGATCCTCGACGCGATGCGCTGGCTGGAGCTGGACTGGGACGAGGGGCCGATCTCCCAGGCGGAGCGGGCCGGGCGCCACCAGGCCGAGCTCGAGCGTTTGCTGGAGTCGGGCCACGCCTACCGCGACTCGGCCACCGCGAAGGACGTCGAGGCCTGGAAGGCCGAGCACGGCACCGGCCGCGGCTACCGCGGCACCCCGACCGCGGAGCCCGGGGCGGCGATCCGGCTGCGGGTGCCAGACGAGGGCGAGACCGTGGTCGAGGACCTGATCCGCGGACCGGTCTCCTTTCCCAACGCCAGCTACGACGATTTCGTCATCGCCCGCGGCGACGGCTCTGTCCTCTACAACTTCGCGGTCGCCGTCGACGACGCCGACATGGGGATAACCGAGGTGGTCCGCGGCGACGACCACCTCTCCAACACGCCCAAGCAGCTGCTGGTGTTCGATGCCCTCGGCCACGAGCCGCCGCGCTATGCCCACCTGCCGCTGCTGCACGGCCCCGACGGCAAGAAGCTGTCCAAGCGCCATGGCGCCGCCTCCGTGCAGGAGCTGCGCGACGCGGGCTACCTGCCGGCCGCCGTGCGCAACTACCTGGCGCTGCTCGGCTGGGGCACCGACGACGACACGACGCTGATGCCGACCGAGGAGCTGGTCGAGCGCTTCCGGGTCCGCGACGTCGGCAAGTCCGCGGCGATCTTCGACGAGAAGAAGCTGCGCTGGCTGAACGGGCGCTTCATGCGCGAACTGTCGCTCGACGAGTACACGGCCGCGGTCGCGCGCCATCTCGGCCGTGAGCCCGACGAGCGGCTGCGGGCGGCCTGCGAGATCAGTCAGGAGAAAGCCCAGACGCTGGACGAGGTCTGGCCCCTGATCCGCTTCCTCTTCGGGCCCCCGGTCGAGGACCCGAAGGCATGGGCGAAGGTGATGAAGGGCGAGGCCGGCGCTCTGCTGAAGGGGGCGGTGGAGGCGCTGACCGCGGTCGACGGCTTCGATTCGGCCTCGATCGAGGCCGCCCTGGCGCCGCTCCTGGATCGCTTCGAGGTCAAACCGGGGAAGCTCTACCAGCCGATCAGGATCGCGATAACCGGCGGCTCGGTCTCTCCCGGCATCTTCGAGTCCCTCTCCGTGCTGGGGCGCGAGCGTGCCCTGGAGAGGATCAGAGCTGCTGTGGAGCGGCTCTCCGTCACCCCAACCGACTGATAGACAAACCCGTTTGTCAAGTAGGTGGGTACGTTCGGCTAAACCAAACGTCCTGCGCTGCCGATGGTTGTGGCAGTGGCAGCAACGACTACCCAAAGCAGTGGCACGGCCGCCACGGGCGACGCGCCCGCGAAGGCATCCGGCTCTCGGGGCGCCACCGCGCCGGGAAGCCGCCTCGCGGAAGCGTTCGAGGCCGTGGAGCGGTTCCCGGTCCTGATCGAGTCGCGTGAGCGCGTGATCGCCGCCGCGACGGCGGAGACCGCTCGCATCGGCGAGCTGGTCGAAGCCGTCGAGTCCGATGTCTCGCTCTCGATCTCGGTCCTTCGCTTCGCCAACCGCAGCGGCCTCGTCGCCGGCGGCGTGGGGGGGATTCCCGAGGCCGTCGACGTGCTCAAGCCCTCGGGTGTGCTGGCGATCGCGGGCACCGCGCCCAGCTTCGACTTCTTCGAGTCGAACGGCGGCTGGGAGCTGAAGCCCGAGCGCTTCCGCGTTCACGCTCTCGCCACCCAGCGGGCCGCCGATCACATCGGGCGCACGATCGGCTGGGTCGAACGCGACGAGCTGGCCGTCGCCGCTCTGCTCCACGACGTCGGGCGGCTCGTGATCTCCCGCCTGCACCCCGGCTACAAGGTCTACTTCGACGCGATCTCCCGCAGCCCGGACCAGCGTCTGCGCGACGAACGCGACCAGCTCGGCATCGACCATGCCCTGGTCGGCGGTGTCCTCGCCCGTCGCTGGAACCTGCCGCAGCGGATCGCCGTGGCGATCGAGCGCCACCACGCCGAAGACGCCGACGGCCTCGCGGCGATGGTCGCGACCGCCGACATGGTCGCCCACTACTCCCAGGGCGAGGCGGTCTCGCCGGAGCGGCTTCGCGCCAGCGCCGAGCGCTGCGGCCTCGGGCCCGACACGCTGCGCGACCTCCTCTACGAGCTGCCGCTGCCGCGCCGGGACTCCTCGCGGATCAGCGAGCCCTGCCCGCTCTCGGCCCGGGAGCTGGACGTGCTCCGCCACCTCTCCGAGGGCATGGTCTACAAGCAGATCGCCGGCGAGATGCACCTCTCCGTCTCCACCATCCGCACCCACCTGCACAACGTCTACGGCAAGATCGGCGCAGTGGACAGGGCTCAGGCCGTTTTGACGGCACGAGATCGCGGCTGGATCTGAGTCGCGGAGCGCCTCGGCGGGGTGGGGTTGGCGCTGGGACAAAGAAGGCCTAGCGCACTGGCGCGAATAGCGCGCCGGCCCTAGTCGATCAGGGACTCGCGCAGGGCGATCGCCACGGCGTGGGTGCGGTTCTTGGCGCCGAGGCGGGCGAGGGCGTTCTTCGTGTGGGTCTTGATCGTCTCTTCGCTGAGGTCGAGCTCGCGCGCGGCGACCGTCGTCGACTCGCCGTTGGCCAGCAGCTGCAGGATCTCGCGCTGGCGGTGGGTGAGCTTGCCGCGGCTTCCTTTCGGCGGCACCGCGGGGTCGATGAAGCGCTCCTGCGCGGCCGCCGCGTCGACCGCACGCCGCAGCTCCGTCGGTCCCGCGGTGCGGGCGACGTAGGCGCTGGCGCCGGCCTGCAGCGCGGCGCTGGCGAGGTGGCGCTCGGGCCGCTCGCCGTGGGCGACGATCCCCAGCGCCGTCGATGATCGGCGCAGGACCCGGATCGCCTCCTGGCCGCTGATCGAGATGTAGGCCCCGTCCTGGCGCCAGCGCATGTCGACGATCGCGACGTCGAAGTCGCCGATGTCGCGGATCAACTCGAGGGCCTCCTCGCGGCTGGCCGTCTCATGCACCTCGAAGCCGTCCTTGAGGACCTCACGAACCCCGAGCCGGACGAGCGGGTGATCGTCGATCACAAGGCAGTTTGGGCGTTCGCTCAGCACTGCTCCTGATCACTCGTTTGCGGTTCGGGCACCGGATGCTTCCCTGCGCCCCATTGCCTCCGATCCTAGCCCAGCCCGGGAGGGTGCGGTAGAAAGTCCTGGTGATCTCGATCACCTCCAAGTCCAGGTACGCCGTTGTAGCTCTCGCCGAGCTCGCTCGCTCCGGGGATCGGCCGGTTCCGATCAAGGAGCTGGCCGAGCGCCGCGAGATCCCGGAGCAGTTCCTCGAGCAGCTCTTCTCGACCCTGCGCAGGGCGGGGCTGCTGACCAGCCACCGCGGAATGCGCGGCGGCTACACGCTCTCGCGCCCTGCCGAAGAGATCACCGTGCTGGAAGTGGTCCAGGCACTCGACGGCAAGATCGGCCAGGAGGCCGACGAGGCCGGCGGGATCTGGGCCGAGGGCGTGACCGCGCTGCGCAAGGTCTTCGGCCAGACCACGATCGCCGAAGTCGCCCGCCGCGAGGCGGAAGAGGCCGGCTCGGGGATGTACTTCATCTAGCGAGCCCCTCTGCATTTTCGGGAACTCGTCCTTTCGGTCGCAGAGGATTTGTGGGGCCATAGGCACCAAAATGCTTCAGCGGGCGGAAGAGGTGGGAGTGCGCTTTAGAGTGGCCTTCCATGCGTGACGTCCACAGCGAGCGAGTTCGATGAGGATCGGGGCGGAGGCTTCGGCGGTCGTCGGCGGCACGCCGATGGTCCTCTTGGACCGGCTCGGGAGCGAGGTCGGCGGGGACGTCTGCGTGAAGCTGGAGTACTTCAATCCCGGCGGCTCGGTCAAGGACCGGATCGGGGTGGCGATGATCGACGCGGCCGAGGAGGAGGGGCTGGTGCGGCCGGGGCGCTCGGTGGTGGTGGAGCCGACCAGCGGCAACACCGGGATCGCCCTGGCGATGGTCTGTGCCGCCCGCGGCTACGAGCTGATCCTGACGCTGCCGGAGGGGATGAGCCGGGAGCGGGCGAAGCTGCTGCGCGCCTACGGCGCCGAGGTCCGGGAGACGCCCTCGCTGGGAGGGATGAGCGAGGCGGTGGCCCTGGCCGAGGAGATCCGTGAGCAGCGCAAGGCCTTCATGCCGATGCAGTTCTCCAACCCCGCCAACGCCGAGATCCACCGGCGCACGACCGCGGAGGAGATCTGGCGCGACACCGACGGGCAGGTGGGCGCTTTCGTCGCCGGCGTCGGCACCGGCGGGACGATCACCGGCGTCGGGCAGATGCTGAAGGAGCGGGCGCCGGAGGCGTTGGTGGCGGCGGTCGAGCCGGCCAGCTCACCGGTCCTCTCCGGCGGCGCACCGGGTCCGCACAAGATCCAGGGGATCGGCGCCGGCTTCGTCCCCGAGGTTCTTGACCGCTCGGTCATCGACGAGATCCTCCCGGTCTCCGACGAGGACGCGCTGGAGACGGCCCGCCTGGTCGCGCTCCAGGAGGGGATCCTCGCCGGGATCTCCGCCGGGGCGAACATCTGGGCGGCGCTGCAGGTCGCCGGGCGGCCTGAGATGGCGGGGAAGAGGGTGGTGACGATTGTCTGCGATTCGGGCGAGCGCTACATGTCCCTACCCTTCTTCTCACCATGAGCAGGTGGAAGAGGCTCGTCTCCGAGATCCGCGCCGACGTCGCCGCGGCGCGCGACCGCGACCCGGCGGCGCAGGGGGTCTCGACCTTCGAGATCCTCAGCAGCTGGGCCGGGGTGCAGGCGCTGCTCGCCCATCGCGCCGCCCACGCGCTGCTCGAAGCCGGGGTGCCGCTGGCTCCGCGGGCGATCGCCTACGTGACCCGGGCGGTGACCGGGGTGGAGATCCATCCCGCGGCTGAGATCGGCAGAGAGTTCTTCGTTGACCACGGCTCCGGCGTGGTGATCGGCGAGACCGCCAGGATCGGCGACCGGGTCACGCTCTACCAGGGGGTCACGCTCGGTGGCACCGGGTTCCAGCGCGGCAAGCGCCACCCGACACTCGGGGACAACGTCACCGTCGGCTCCGGCGCCAAGCTGCTGGGGCCGATCGCGGTGGGCGACAACGCCAAGATCGGGGCCAACACGGTGGTCGTCGAGGACGTGCCGGCGGGCGCGACGGTGGTCGGCAACCCGGGCCACCCGGTCCGGGTCGAAGGCAAGCGGATCGAGGGCCCCGACGCCGACTGGATCCACCTGCCCGACCCGATCGCCGACGCGCTCAAGGGATTGTCGGAGCGGATGGCCGCTATCGAACAGCGCCTGGCGGCGCTCGACGGCGGCGAGGGCCCGGCCGGCGACGCTCCCGCCATCCCGCCGCGGGCGGGCCGTTCCTCGGCCGGCGGCTGAGGTAGCGTGCCCGGACGCAGCGCCAAACCTTCCGTCCGCACCTCGAAAGGATCGCCTTGAACACGCGCCTCACCGCCCTGCTCGTTCCCTGCCTGCTGATCGCGTCAGCCTTCGCCCTCGCGGCCTGCGGTGGTGGCGGCGGTTCCGGTGACGAGGAGAAGATCGAAGAGACGATCGAAACCTCCGTCACCACCACCGATCCGTCCAAATGCACGGAACTGATGACCGAGTCCTTCCTCGAACAGAACTCGGGCGAGACCGGCAAGGCGGCGCTGGAAGAGTGCGAAGAAGAAGCCGAAGACACGAGCGATGATCCCGACTCGGTGACGGTCTCCTCGATCGAGGTCGACGGCTCCGACGCGACCGCGGAAGTCGCCTTCGTCGGCGGCGGCTTCGACGGACAGACGGTGGATGTGGCCCTGGTCAAGGACGGGGACCAGTGGAAGCTCGACGAAATCTCCGGCTTCGCCGACCTCGACAGCGATGCCCTCGCGACGACGCTGGAAGAACAGTTCGAAGAAGTCTCTGACGAAATCACGCCGGACCAGATCAGCTGCATCGGCGATGCGATCCGTGACGCCCCGCAGACCGAAATCGAAGAACTGTTGCTGAGCGGGTCCTCGGAGAAGTTCGTCGAATTCGCCGAAGCCTGCGAATAGCGTCAAGGCATCAGGCCCCGGCCGAGCCCGTGGCTATGCTCGGCGGGTGAGCCTGCAGGCTGAATTCGAAACGCCGCCCGAGGGCTACGAGCAGCCCCAGGGCGGTCCGACCGAGCCCGGGGCCGACCGCGTCGAGCGGCTGCTGGCCGGGCTGAACCCGCCCCAGCGCGAAGCGGTCGAACACACGGAGGGACCGCTGCTGGTGGTGGCCGGCGCCGGGTCCGGCAAGACCCGGGTGCTGACCCACCGGATCGCCTACCTGCTGGCGACCGGCGCGGCGCGGCCGGGGGAGATCCTGGCGATCACCTTCACCAACAAGGCGGCCTCGGAGATGCGGGAGCGGGTCGGCCAGCTGGTCGGGCGCTCCGTTCGCGCGATGTGGGTGACGACCTTCCACTCGGCCTGCGCGCGGATGCTGCGGGCCGACGCCGAGCGGCTCGGCTACTCGCGCGGATTCACGATCTACGACGAGTCGGACTCGCTGCGGATGCTGAAACGTTGCCTCGCGGAGCTCGGGGTCGACCCCAAACGCTTCCCGCCGCGGGCGATCAGGGCGAAGATCTCCGGCGCCAAGAACCAGCTGATCGACGCCGGGATGTACGCGGAAACGCCGGGCAGCGTCTTCGAGGAGGTCGTCGCCGAAGCCTTCCCGCTCTATGAGAAGCGGATGCTGGAGGCCAACGCGATGGACTTCGACGACCTGCTGGTACGGACCGTCAACGCGCTGGAGCTGTTCGAGGAGGTGCGCGAGCGCTGGCGCCGCACCTTTCGCCACGTCCTCGTCGACGAGTACCAGGACACGAACCACGCCCAGTACCGGCTGCTGCAGCTTCTGGCCTCAGAGCACGGAAATCTGATGGTCGTCGGCGACGAGGACCAGTCGATCTACAGCTTCAGGCACGCCGACATTCGCAACATCCTCGACTTCGAGCACGACTTCCCGGAGGCGGCCGTGGTCAAGCTCGAGCAGAACTACCGCTCGACCCAGACCATCCTCTCCGCCGCCAACGCGGTCGTCGAGCGCAACCGCGAGCGGCGGCCGAAGCGGCTCTGGACCGAAATCGAGGGCGGCGAGCCGGTGCAGCTGTCCGAGCTGACCGACGAGCACGAGGAGGCGCGCTGGGTGGCGGCGGAGATCGAGCGGCTGGGGGAGGAGCACGGAGTGGCCCGCTCCGACGTCGCCGTCTTCTACCGGACCAATGCGATGAGCCGGGTGTTGGAGGACACGCTGAACCGCTTCGACGTCGCCTACCAGGTGGTCGGCGGCACCAAGTTCTACGACCGGGCGGAGATCAAGGACGCGATCGCCTATCTCAGCCTGCTGGTCAACCCGGCCGACCAGGTCTCCTTCTCCCGCATCGTCAACTCGCCGCGGCGGGGGATCGGCAACACCAGCCAGGGGCGGCTCGCCTCCTACGCGAACACCGCGGGCCTGACGATCTGGGAGGTGATGGAACGGGTCGAGGACGTGCCCGGCCTCGGCGCTGCCGCGATCAAGGCGGTCTCCCGCTTCTACGAGACGATGGAGGGGCTGCGCGACCGGGTCCAGACCTCCTCGGTCGCCGGCGTCCTCGAGGCGACCCTGAACGAGAGCGGCTACCTGGAAGCGCTGGCCGCCGAGCGGACGGTCGAGGCCGAGGGGCGGGCCGAGAACCTCGAAGCGCTGATCAGCGGCGCTGCCGAGTTCGACATCGAGCGCGAGCGTGAGGGCGACAGCGAGGTGCCGCCACTGGAGGAGTACCTGCAGCAGATCTCCCTCTACAACGACCAGGACTCGATCGAGGACTCCGAGGAGCAGGTCACCCTGATGACGCTCCACAACGCCAAGGGCCTGGAGTACGACGCGGTCTTCGTGGTCGGCTGCGAGGACGGCGCCTTCCCGCACATGCGGGCGCTGGAAGAGGGCGGGGAGGAAGAGGAGCGGCGGCTCTGTTACGTCGCCATCACCCGCGCCCGCCAGCGCCTCTACATGACCTGGGCACGCGAGCGGCGCCTCTTCGGCCGGGCCGAGCACAACCTTCCCTCGCGCTTCATCGACGAGCTGCCCGAGGATCTGGTCGAGCGCCACCAGAAGGTCGCCGCTGGCGGCATGACCTGGAGCGCTCCCTCACCCGGTGCCAGTCCGGCGCAGCCGGTCGACCCCGGGCCGGCGCTGGAACTGCAGACCGGGGACGACGTCGTCCACGCCAGCTTCGGTGACGGGATCGTGACCGGCGTGGAGCCGGGAGGGGTCGTCGTCGTGCTCGTCGCCGACGACGGCTCCGAGCGCAAGCTGATGGCCGACTACGCGCCGATTCGGAAGCGGTAGCCGGCATGGCGGCGCGGGTGATCGACGGCAAGGCGGTGGCCGCCGCGGTGCGCGAGCGGGTGCGCGGGGAGGTGGCCGCATACGAGGCCGAGGCCGGCCGGGTGCCAACCCTGGCCACCGTGATCGTCGGCGACGACCCGGCCTCGGAGATCTACGTTCGCAACAAGCACCATGCCTGCGAGGAGGTCGGGATGCGGTCGGTCCACCACGGGCTCCCGGCGGCGACCTCCGAGAACGAGTTGCTGGAGCTGGTCGCGCATCTGGGCCTGGAGGCGGACGTCGACGGGATCCTGGTGCAGCTCCCGGTCCCCGACCACATCGATCCCGACGCGGTCGTCGCTGCGATCGACCCGGGCAAGGACGTCGACGGACTGACGCCGCTCAATGCCGGCCTGCTCGCCCACGGCAGTCCCGGGCTGGTTCCCTGCACGCCGGCGGGCGTGATGGAGCTGCTGCGCCATGAGGGCGTCGACCTTGAGGGGGCCGAGGCGGTCGTCGTCGGGCGCTCGAAGCTGGTCGGGGTGCCTGTCGCCCGACTGCTGCTTGCCGCCAATGCGACCGTCACCATCTGCCACTCCCGGACCCGAGACCTTGACGCCACCTGCCGGCGCGCCGACGTGCTCGTCGCCGCGGTCGGGGTTCCGAGGTTGCTCGGGGCCGGAGCCATCAAGCCCGGCGCGGTGGTGATCGACGTCGGCATGAACCGTCTCGAGGACGGCCTCTGCGGCGACGTCGACTACGACGCCGCGGCGACCGTCGCGGCGGCGATCACGCCGGTTCCGGGTGGCGTCGGCCCGATGACGATCGCGATGCTGTTGGTCAACACCCTGCAGGCGGCGCGGTCCAGGCGCCCGCCGGGCAGGAACTAGAAGGGTCGGCCAGAACCCTCACATCAACGACCCCTACCGGGTGTAGGGTCGGCAAAGTGGACGCATACGCGCGAAGGAGGCAGCATGAGTGAACGTCCGAGCCGCGGTGAGCAGATTGCCGGCCTCGCCGGGCTGGTCCTGATCTTGGTCATGTTCCTGTTCGCCTGGTACGGCGTCGACGTCAGCGGCGTTTCGGGCTTCGACGCGTTCGACGCCTTCGACGACTGGGTCAACATCATCCTCGTCTTCACCGCGTTCGCGGCGATGTCACTGGCTCTGTTCGGCAGCGACGTGGCCCGCGCCTCGATCCCGCTCAGCGTCATCGCCACCGTGCTCGGCGGCATCTCGGCGGTCGTCATCCTCATTTACATCATCAGCCCGCCCGGCATCGGCGGCGGCGAAGCCGGCATCGAAATCGATCTGGGCCGCAAATTCGGCGTCTGGCTCGGCCTCGCCTCGGCCATCGGGGTCGCGTTGGGCGGCTTCATGGCGATGCAGGAAGAGGGGGCGTCCTTCCAGCAGACCGCCGACCGCCTCGGTGGCGGCCCGGGCGAAGCGCCGCTGCAGCCGCCGGCCTCGTCCCCTCCGCCTCCGCCGCCTCCTCCGCCGCCCCCGGGCAGCGCGGCTTAGGCGCGGGAGGGAAGGGGCCGGCGAGCCTGCGCAGCAGGGGAGCCGGTCACCCTGCGGGCGAATTTGTCGGGTGCTGGGCCGGTGGAGGGGATCCGGTCACCCTGCGGGCGAATTCAGTCGCGCGCCCTGCGGGCGCGGCT
>JBBDYP010000078.1:0-2629 GCA_040900615.1 Solirubrobacterales bacterium
TATCCGCGACATATCGTCCCGTCGGCCGCTTGTGCTCGGCGGGTTAGTTGCCGCTCCATTTGGGGGGGCGCTTGGCGAGGAAGGCTGAGATGCCCTCCTTGGCGTCGGCGCTGTTGAAGGCGGTGGCGAAGCCCTGCTTCTCGGCCTCGATGCCCTCGTCGAGGTCGCCCTTGTTGGAGACGGCCTTGATCTGACCGACGGCGATCGGCGCCTGGGCGCCCAGCTTGCGGCCCCACATCAGCGCCGTCTCGAACAGCTCGTGGTCGGGGACGACGCGGTTGACGAGGCCCAGTTCGAGCGCCTCCTCGGAAAGGACGGCGTCGCCGAGGAGGTTCATCTCCAGCGCCTTGTTGGGGCCGACGAGCCGCGGCAGCCGCTGGGTGCCGCCGAAGCCGGGGATGATCCCCAGCTTGATCTCCGGCTGGCCGAAGACGGCCGCCTCGGCGGCGATCCGCACGTCGCAGGCCATCGCCAGCTCGCAGCCGCCGCCGAAGGCGATCGAGTTGACGGCGGCGATCGTAGCCACCGGGGCCTGGCCGAGGTCGCGCAGCAGCGCGTGGCCGGTGTGGATCAGCTCCTCGCCGCCGGCCTCGTCCATCGAGGTGAAGGCCTTGATGTCGGCGCCGGCCGAGAAGACGACCGGGACCGAGGAGGCGATCACCATCGCCCCGACGCCGTCGGCCGCCTTGACCCGCTCCCAGACGGTCCCGAGATCCCGGATCACGTCGGGCGAGACGGCGTTCATCGGCAGGTTCGCGAGCCAGGCAATCGCGACGTCGCCGCGGGTCTCCAGCTTCACGGTCTCGGGCTGCTCGCCCTCGTCGGGCTGCGGGTAGGGGTAGAAGCCCTGTCCCGAGGAGAGGCCGAGTCGGCCCTGCGCGACCAGCCGCTTCAACGTCACCGGCGGCGTGAAGCGCTCACCGTATTTCTCCTCCAGCCGCTCGGCCTGCTCCAGAACCTTGTCGAGGCCTTCGACGTCGGCCTTCCAGAACGGCGGCAGCAGGCCGCGACGGGGGTCGAGCCCGGCGCCGGCCATCATCCCGAGGTCGACATCGCGCACGGAGCAGATCCCTTCCTCGACCAGCAGGCAGGCCTCGATCAGGGCGCGGCAGGTGAACATCGCCACCAGC
Source organism: Solirubrobacterales bacterium (assembly GCA_040900615.1). GTDB lineage: Bacteria > Actinomycetota > Thermoleophilia > Solirubrobacterales > 70-9 > VAYN01. The sequence goes on from JBBDYP010000078.1 coordinate 1,131, forward strand.
TCCTCGGCGTCGGGCGACGCGTCTCCCGGAATCGTCTGCTCGCCGTCCTTGAAGAAGCCCTCGCCGCCGCTCTTGGCGCCGAGCTTGCCGTCGGCGACCAGCTGCTTCAGCCCCTGGTGGACGTAGAAGCTCTCGCCGTAGGCCTGGTTCAGGTATTCGGCGACGTGCAGGACCGTGTCCAACCCCAGCAGGTCGGTGAGGAAGAACGGGCCCATCGGGGCGACCTTGGCCGCCGCGATCGCCTCGTCGATCTCCTTCAGCGAGAGCCCGTGCTCCTCCTGCGCGCGCCAGACCTCGCCGATCGTCGCCATCAGGACCTTGTTGACGACGAAGCCGGGGATCTCACCGCAGACGATCGGCTGCTTCTTGATCGCCTGGGCGAAGTTGTAGGCCGCGGTGGCGGTCTCCTGAGAGGTGTCCTCGCCGACGATCACCTCGACCAGGGGCATCACCGAGGCTGGGTAGAAGAAGTGGAAGCCGACCACCTTGTCGGCCCGCAGCGTCGTCTCCCCGATCTCGGTGATCGAGAGCGAGGACGTGTTGGAGGCGAGGATCGCGTGGCCCGGGGTGGCGGCGTCTATCTCTCGGAAGACGGCCTGCTTGATCGCCATCTTCTCCGGCACCGCCTCGATCACGAAGTCGACGTCGCCGAACTGCTCGTAGGTCGTGGTGCCGACGATCCGTCCCAACACCTCGGCGAGGCGGGCGTCCGCCTGCTCCTGGGTCAGCTTCTCCTTCTTGACCAGGCGGGCGAGCTGGCCCTCGGTCACGGCGCGGGCCTTCTCGACGGCGGCGTCGACGAACTTCTGCTCGATGTCCTTGACGACGACTGGGATGTCGGCGGCGGCGATCGCCTGGGCGATCTCGCCGCCCATGGTGCCTCCGCCGACGACGGCGGCCTTAGATACGAACATTGCGGGTGAGTCCTCCGGTTTTGGCTTGGCAATGCGGCGGGGGCCGCGGGCGGGAGGCTATCCGGTCGGGCTCGCCGGACAGTCTCCGGGGCGTCCCGCCGCCAGCAGGGACAAGCGGCTACCGGAAAAGACTGTACGCCCGTACAAACCCATGTCAGAGTTTGGGCCATTAGGCTCTTTTGGCTCTTAATAAGGGAGTGAGACTCAAATCCGACCGCGCTCAGACCTGAGCGCGCCGCTAAGCGAGGGACAAAGCCAGCGATGACTCGTATCCGCCAGCAGAACGTGACCGCAGCGCAGTGGAGCTCCAACGGGGAGTCCCTCGGCGCGCTCGACCTGACCCTTCCCGAGAACGAGGCCTTCGGCGCCAACGTCTTCTCCGTCGCCGTGCAGCGCGAACGACTGCCCAGCGACGTCTTCGAGAAGCTGCAGGCGACCCTGGCCGGTGGCGAGTCGCTCGACCCGAGCCTCGCCGACACCGTCGCCGGGGCGATGAAGGAATGGGCGCTGGAGAACGGCGCCACCCACTACACCCACATGTTCCAGCCGCTGACCGGCTCGACCGCGGAGAAGCACGACTCCTTC
>JBBDYP010000079.1:0-2584 GCA_040900615.1 Solirubrobacterales bacterium
TCGGCGAGCGATGCGAAGTTAACGGCGAAAATCCCAGCAAGCGCGAGAGACCCCCGACCCCTCCACGCCAAACCCCTTCCGAGGCTTCGGCGTGGATCGATCGTCTAGACTCCGCGGCCGAATGATCAAACCACGCGTAGACAAGCTGCTGGAGCACGCTGATTCGACCTACGCCGCTGTCGTCGTCTCGGCGAAGCGCGCGCGTCAGATCAACAGCTACTTCCACAACCTCGGGGAGGGCGGCTTCGGCGAGTACCCACCGCCGATGGTCGAGACGAACGCCGAGAGGAACTACCTCTCGATGGCGCTCGAGGAGCTCGCCGAGGGCAAGCTCAAATACGAGTACCGCACCTAGCGCCGCAAGCGGGGGCGCCAACCCGAGGAGCAGACAGATGGCACGAGTCCTGCTTGGCGTCAGTGGCGGGATAGCCGCCTACAAGTCACTGGAGCTGGCTCGCCTCGCCACCCTCGCCGGGCACGGAGTGCGCGTGCTGATGACCGAGGCCGCGACCCGGTTCGTCGGCGCCGCCTCCTTCGAGGGCATCGTCGGCGCCCCGGTGCTGACCTCCGAGTTCGAGCGCGACCCGATGCGCGGCGCCTTCCCCGGCGAGGAGCAGCCGGGCCACGACCCGATCGGCCACCTCGAGCTGGCCGCCAACTGCGACGCGTTCCTGGTCGCGCCGGCCTCGGCGAACACGATCTCCAAGCTCGCCGCGGGAGCGGCGGACTCGATGCTGACGACGTCCTTCCTCGCCTGCACGGCGCCGCGCTTGGTCGCCCCGGCGATGAACGACCGCATGCTCGCCGACGCGGCGACCCAGGCCAACCTGGCGACGCTGCGCGAGCGCGGCGTCGAGGTGATCGAGCCCGAGGAGGGCAAGCTCGCCTCCCGCGGCGAGTTCGGGCGCGGCCGGCTGCCGGATCCCGCGCGCCTGCTGGCCCGCCTCGAGGCGGCGCTGCCCGCGGGCGACCGGCCCTGGGACGGGCTGCGGGTTCTCGTCACCGCCGGCGGCACCCGCGAGCCGATCGACCCCGTGCGCTTCATCGGCAACCGGTCCAGCGGTCGCATGGGGATCGCCCTGGCCGCCGCGGCAGCCCGGCGCGGGGCGGAGGTGACGCTGATCGCCGCCAACGTCGCCCTTCCGGAGCCGGCCGGCGTGCGCCGAATCGACGTCGAGACCGCCGCGCAGCTGGCGCAGGCCGCCGCCGAGGAGTTCCCCGCCGCCCACGTCCTGTTGATGTCGGCAGCACCGGCCGACTTCCGCGCCGCGACCGTCAGCAGCGGCAAGCTCGCGCGCCAGGACGGCCTCGACCTCAGGCTCGAGCCGACCGAGGACATCCTCGCCTCGCTGGCGGCGCGCCGCGGCGAGTCGCAGACGATCGTCGGCTTCGCCGCCGAGCACGGCGGCGACGCGCTCGAGCGGGCACGCGGCAAGCTGACCCGCAAGAACGCCGACCTGATCGTCCTCAACGACGTCTCCGATCCGGCGATCGGCTTCGAGAGCGAAAGCAACGCGGTCACCCTGATCGACCGCGCCGCCGAGACCGAGGTCACGATCGCCCCCAAGGACGCGATCGCCGACTCGATCCTGGACCGGGTCGACCAGCTTCGCGCCAATGCCGGCCAGCCGACGCGCTGAGCGGGCTATACTGAGCTCAAGCTTTTCTGTCCCTATCGGTGTCGAGAAGTGGGCCTGGCCCACTTTTTTTACGGCCGGAACCAGGCATGAACGACCTCCAGCAGAACATTCAGCAGCAGCTTTCCGAGCTCGACTCGAAGCTCGACGTGGTCGCCGTGGAGCGACCCGGCGGCGAGTCGCTGCGCATCTACATCGACCACCCCGGGGGAGTCGACCTGGCCCTCTGCGAGCAGGTCACCAAGCACCTCAGCCACCTGCTGGCCGACTACTCGCTCGAGATTTCTTCACCGGGACCCAAGTACCGCCGCCCCAGCACCCCTTCCGAGACCAAGGAGTCGCCTCAGTGAGCAAGGAGATCGTCGACGCAGTCAAAGCGCTCGAGCAGGAGAAGGGAATCTCCGCCGACAAGTTGATGGACGCCCTCGAGGACGCCCTTCTCTCGGCCTACAAGAAGACTCCCGGAGCGGCCAAGTACGCCCGCGTCGACCTCGACCACGAGACCGGTGACTTCCGCGTCTTCGAACTGATCCTGCCGCCGGAGCTGGAGGAGAAGCTGCTGGCCGAAGCCGCAGAGATGCAGGAGGAGCCCGAGGTCGACCCGGAGACCGGCGAAATGCGCGAGCCCGAGGAGCCCGAGCTGGACCCGGAGATGATCGCCCCTTACGAGGACCAGATCACCACCCGCGACGTCACCCCCGAAGACTTCGGCCGGATCGCTGCCCAGACCGCCAAGCAGGTGATCCTGCAGAGGATCCGCGAGGCCGAGCGGCAGATGATGTACGACGAGTACCAGGACCGGGTCGGCGAGCTGATCACCGGCATCATCCAGCAGTCCGACAAGCGCTACACGCTGGTGCAGCTGCGCGAGCGGGTCGAGGCGCTGCTGCCGAAGTCCGAGCAGGTCTACAACGAGCGCTACGACCACGGGATGCGGGTCAAGGCGG
>JBBDYP010000080.1:0-89156 GCA_040900615.1 Solirubrobacterales bacterium
AACACCTCGATGATCTGCTGGCCGGCGCGATTCGCGGCGCCGGCGATCGACGAGGCGATCGAGTCCGGGGTGGAGACGGTGATCGCGATCACCGAGGGGATCCCCGTCCTCGACATGCTGAAGACCTACTGGAAGGCGAAGGAGGCGGGCGTGCGGCTGATCGGCCCCAACTGCCCCGGCGTGCTCTCCCCCGGCAAGGCCAACGTCGGGATCATTCCCGCCCAGTTCTTCGAGCCCGGCAAGATCGGCGTCGTCTCCAAGTCGGGCACGCTGACCTACCAGATCGGCAACGAGCTGAAGCAGGCGGGCGAGGGCAACTCCTCGATCGTCGGCATCGGCGGCGACCCGATCGTCGGCTCCGACTTCATCGACATCCTCAAGCTGTACGAGGCCGACCCCGAGACCGAGCTGATCGTGATGGTCGGCGAGATCGGTGGCGACGCCGAGGAGCGGGCGGCCGAGTTCATCGCCTCCGAGGTCTCCAAGCCGGTGGTCGCCTACATCGCCGGCTTCACCGCCCCTCCGGGCAAGCAGATGGGCCACGCCGGCGCGATCATCTCCGGCTCCTCGGGGACGGCGCAGGCGAAGAAGGACGCGCTCGAAGCCAAGGGCGTGCGGGTCGGGCAGAGCCCGACCGAGGCGGCGCAGATCGCCGTCGAGATGCTGCGCGGTCTCTGACGAGTCTGCGATAGGCGTCGCATAGCGACGCTTTCTGCAGACTCGCGAGGCTAGTACGCCGGCTTTGGCCGCAGCTTCAGGCCGCGGACGACGGCCTTCATCCCGGCTAGGGAGTTGTAGGCCCCCCCGCCCGGCTGGGAGCAGCGTCGGCAGCTGACGAAGTTGACCGCGGTCACCATGCCGCCGATGCGGGCGATGGCGAAGTAGCGCGTCGGCAGCCGGTGGGGGCAGACGTCGTAGTCGCGGTCGTAGGCGGCGAAGGCGGTGGCGTCGCCGTGGGCGAGGGTGAGCTCGGTCGACTCCGTGCAGCGCCAGGTCCGCAGCTTGCGGCTGATCGGCGTCGCGAGGAATCGCTTCCATCCCTCGCGGGTCCACGAGTTGAGGACCAGGCCTCGGGTGTATGCGAGCCGGACCTTCTGGCCGGGCAGCCCGGATGCCAGCCCACCCACCGCGCTGCCACTTTCGAAGCGCGACTGCGGCAGGCCGTGACCCGGCCCGAAGGTTCGTCCGAGCCAGTAGACGGGGGCCTTCAGGGCAGGATCGTCGAGCGCGACCTCGAGGTCGTACCGTTCGGCCGCGGTGTAGGGGGTCGGGTCTTCGATGTGCGCCTGCTGGCGGCGCGCGAGCTCTGCCGCCGCCCGGTCGTTGGCGGCGGGCGATCCTCCCGCGGCGAACACCGCCCCCAGGACGCTGCCCGAGCGCCAGACCAGGAACGAGCCGAAGCGGCCGTTTTCGAAGAGGAAAGGGGGGACGTTGTCCCAGTGGAAGAGTCGGGTCGCGTCGCCGACCGTCTCCGGGGCCGCCACCTCCTGCGGCACGACGTCTTCGGTGAGATGGCCGAGCAGCTGCGGCGCGAGGGCGAGGGCGGTTTCGGCCGCTTCGACGCTGCGGGCGTACAGCGCGCCGGTGCCGACCAGCGGAGGAGCGGGCGTGCCGCCGGGAACCCGGTAGAGGCGCACGTATGCACCGATGCATCCGGCGGGCGAGAACCGCTTGATGAATCGCGCCAGCTTCGGCACCGGGTCCGCGGGCTGGAGCCGGTCGCATTCCATTTCGTACCCGGCGCCCTCGCCCCACAGGTCGAGCGAGAAGTACCCGGGTGGGAGATCGTGCAGCCGCAGGAGGATCTGTTCGGAGCCGGCGCCCGGCCGACGTTCCTCGGCGCCCACTGAGGTGCCGAAGACGGCGACCAGCGCCAGAGCAGCGATCCCCGCCAGCAGTAGAGCTCGTCCACGAAACCCCCCAGACACCCCCCTCATCGGCGCGAGTATAGGACCGCTCATCCGACTCGCATCAACTTTGAGTGCCATAAGGGCCCGAAGTTGATGCGGAACGGGGGGCCGTTGCCGTGCGGCCGTTGCTAGGGTCGAGGCGTATGGCCGGCGACACGATTTCCTTCGCTCGCGGCGCTCCGAGTGCCGACATCCTCCCCCACGAGCAGGTGCGGGATGCGGCCGCGCGGGCGCTCGCCGACGACTGGGAAAAGGCGCTCTCCTACGGGACCGGGGTCGGGCATCCGGGGCTCTGCCAGTGGATCGCCGAGCGCCACGGTGGGCTCGACGTTTCCCAGGTGATGGTCGCCAACGGCTCGCTCGAGGCCGGGGCGATGCTCTTTGAGCACCTGCTCAGCGCGGGCGACCGGGTGGTCGTCGAGCAGCCGACCTACGACCGCACGCTGCTGCTCCTGCAGCGGCTCGGGGTCGAGCTGGTGCCGGTGCCGCTGGAGGCCGACGGCCTCGACGTCGCCGCGCTCGAAGCGGCGCTGGCGCAGGGGCCGATCCGGCTCGCCCACGTCATCCCCAACGCCCACAACCCGGCCGGCTGCACGCTCTCGGCGCAGAAGCGGGTGCGGCTGGTCGAGCTGGCCGCCGAGCACGGGTTCTGGATCTTCGAGGACGACCCCTACCGCGAGCTGCCCTTCGAGGGCGAGCCGCTGGAGACGATGCTGGCGCTCGACCGGGCCGACCGCGTCGTCCACTCCTCCTCCTTCTCCAAGACGGTCAGCCCCGGGGTCCGGGTCGGCTACCTGGCCGGCCCCGCGGCGGAGATCGCGAAGCTCGCCAAACGGGCCAACGAGACCTACATCTCGCCGAACATGCTGGCCGAGGCGATCGTCCTCGAGCTCTGCCGCTCCGGCGAGCTGGACCGCAACATCGCCTTCGTCAAAGGCGCCCTGAGGGAGCGCTGCGAGGCGCTGGTCGCGGCGCTGCGCGAGCAGATCCCCGAGGCCGAGTTCGTCGTCCCCGAGGGGGGCTACTTCCTCTGGCTGGACCTGGCCGAGGGGACCGACACGACGGCGCTGCTCGCCGAGGCCAGGGCCGAGGGCGTCACCTTCGTCGCCGGACCCGACTTCATGATCGAGGGCGGCGAGAACAGCCTCCGCCTCTCCTTCGCCCCGGTGCCGGCGGAGCGGATGGCCGAGGGGATCTCACGGATCGCGCGGGCGCTCGATCGTGTCCGTGAGACGGCGAAAATCGAGGCTGGCTAGGACGCAGGGAGGCTGGCAAGGGGAGCGCACTCAGGTGCGTGACCCGCGGGCAGCCGACCGAGGACACCGCCAGGCGAAGATTTGCAGCCGTCTCACCTGCCGTAGCGGTCGCTGGAGAGGACCAGCTGCTCCGGGATCGCGGCGCGCGGTGGCGGTGCCGGGTCGGCGCGGACCGAGACGGTCTCGGCGACGCTGCGGCTGACCTCGTGGCTGCCGTCGGCGGAGGCGACCGTGACGCTGTCGGAGTCCGAGCTCTCGACCTTGCCTTCCAGCCCCGGCTCCAGGCCGGCGGCCTTCAGGTAGTGCAGCAGCTCCTCGGCCTCGTTCTCGAAGCGCAGGACGGTGACGTCGGCGCCGACCTCGACGTCGGCCAGCAGCGAGCCCCGCTCGCGGATCCCCTCGAGGATCGGGTGCCCGTGCGGGCAGGTGGTCGCGTCGCCGATCGCCGCCCGCATCCGCTCCTCCAGCACCGGCGACATCGCGTGCTCGATCCGCTCGGCCTCCTCGTGGACCTCGTCCCAGGGGATCCCGAGAACGTCGGTGAGGAAGCGCTCGATCATGCGGTGGCGGCGGACGATGTAGCTGGCGTGCTCGCGCCCGGACTCCGTGAAGGAGAGCGATTTGTTCGGGTTGCGCTCGACGTAGCCGTCGTCGATCAGGCGGCCGACCATCTCGTGCACCGTCGGCGGCGAGAGCTGCATCGCGCGGGCGATGTTGGCGCCGGTCATCGGCAGCCCGGCCTCCTCGAGCCAGAACATGATCTCCAGGTACTCCTGCTCCGCGACGGTTGCGGCCTCCGACGACACGCTGCTCTCCTTTGGGGACTTGAAATCCGGTTGCAGCCGATACTAGTGCCTGCTCAGCGGCGTTCGACCAGGGTCGAGACGACCGCCTCGTAGAAGCCGTCGCCCATGCTTCCCTCGGTGACCGTGGCGTTGTCCCAGGCCGTCAGGGCGGCGCGCAGGCCGGGGTCGTTGTCGGGGCCGTTGGCGACGACGAAGAAGCGACCGACGGCTGCGGCCACCTCGAGGTCCTCGACCGAGTCGCCGACCGCGATGCACTCCGCCGGGTCATAGCCGCGGGCGCGGGCGTGCGCACCGACCGCCGCGGCCTTGCTGACCATGCGCGGGACCAGGTGGTAGCAGTGGGTGCGCCCCTCGACCGTGGGCATCGGCCGCCCGATCGCGCCGTTGTCAAGAAGTCGCAGGTCGTCGTCGCCGTGCTCGCCGAGCAGCGCGTTGGCCTCGTCGACGTCGACCTTGCCGCGGAAGAGGTGGGAGAGGACGCGGTCGTGGTGCCAGGGGGCGTGGTACTCGAGCCGCCCCTCGAAGTGGTCGAACAACCTCCTCGGGATGCCTCGCTGCTCGATCTGCTCGTAGATGGTGGCGTCCTCGGTCGGCGCCATCTCGCCGGTCATCAGCGTCGTCTCGCCGTCGATCGCGAAGGCGCAGCCGGCCTCGTAGATGTAGGAGGTCTGGCCCATCAGGCGCGCCGCCTCGTGGACCTGCGGCTCGCGGCGCCCGGACATGACTACGACCTCGGTGCCGGCCCGCTGGCAGGCCTCGAGGCCGCGCGCCTGGGACAGCGAGAAGCCGCCGTCGGCGTCGCGGAAGAGGGAGGAGCCCCTGCCGAGCAGGGTTCCGTCGAGGTCGGTGTAGACGCATCTGAGTGCCATCGGCCCGGTCGCTACCGTAGCGACGATGAGATGGCGGCTGGCTGACCGGACCCTCGACTTGGCGCAGCCGCTGGCGGCGGGCATCGTCAACGTCACCATCGACTCGATGTTCGAGGGGGCGCGCAGCGGCACTCCCGAGCAGGCGGTGGCGGACGGGCTGGCGCTGATCGAGGCCGGCTTCGACATGCTCGACGTCGGCGCCGTCGCGGCCCGCAGCGGGCCGCCGGTGCCGCCCGAGGCGGAGGCGGCGGCGCTGGTTCCGGCGATCGAAGGGCTGGCGACGGCGACGAGCGACGGCGACGGGGCGGGCGACGACGGGGCGGGCGACGGCGACGGCGTCCCGATCTCCGCCGACACCTTCTCGGTCGAGGTGGCGCGGCGGGCGCTGGCGGCGGGCGCGGGCGCCGTCAACGACATCTCCGGCGGCTCGGAGGAGATGTTCGACCTCGTCGCCGGGACGGGCTGCGGCTACGTGCTGATGCACATCGAGGGACCGCCGCGGGTCGACCGGCCCTGGCGCGAGTACGGCGACGTCGTCGACCACCTGCGGGCCTGGTTCGAGGGGAGAGTCGAGCTGGCGCGGGAGCTTGGCGTCTCCGAGGAGCAGATCGCGATCGACCCCGGACTCGACTTCGACCTCAGTCCCGAGCAGGACCTGGAGATCCTGAGGCGGCTCGGCGAGCTGCGGGCGCTGGGGTTGCCGCTGTACGTGTCGCTCTCGCGCAAGGACTTCGTCGGCGCCGTCCTCGCCGGCTCCTGGGAGCAGCGACTGCCGGCGTCCGAGCGCGAGTGGGGGACGGTGGCGGCGGTGACGCTGGCCGTCCGCGAGGGCGCCGACATACTCCGCATCCACGACCGTTCCTCGCTGCAGGCGCTGCGGGTTGCCGGGCGGATCGCGCGCGCCGAGAACCCAGGCCCCGACGAGCGTGGCAGAGCTTTTCCGCATATATCACGGAAAAGCTCTGCCACGGGTCAGGCTGGGAGCGGGAGGGCGGCCTGATGGCGCGCGGGGCGAGCCTCCTGGGCTCGCCGTGGGCGGTCGCCATCGATCCGGCGCGGCGGGACGGGCGGATCGTCGCCGAGAGCTCCGAGGGGGAGCGGCGGGCGCGGCCGGTGGCGCTGCCCGGCTCCCTCGACCCGGCCCTCGCCGAGGCGCTGCGCCGGGCCGGGATCGAGTCCCTCTATACCCACCAGCTCGAGGCCTACGAGGCCGCCGCGCGCTCGAACCTGGTGATCACCAGCGGCACCGCCTCGGGCAAGAGCCTCGCCTTCAACCTGCCGGTGCTCGACGGCATCGCCCGCGAGCCGAAGCGGCGCGCCCTCTACCTCTACCCGACCAAGGCGCTGGCCCAGGACCAGGCGCGAAAGCTGGCGCAGCTGCGCCCGCCCGGCCTGCGCGAGGCGATCTACGACGGCGACACGCCGCGTGAGGAGCGCCCCGCGATCCGCCGCCGCAACAACCTCGTCCTCACCAACCCCGACATGCTCCACGTCGGGCTGCTGCCCCACCACAAGAGCTGGGGCGACTTCCTCGCCAACCTCGGCTGGGTCGTGGTCGACGAGGCGCACACCTACCGCGGCGTCTTCGGCTCCCACGTCGCCAACGTGCTGCGACGGCTGCGCCGGGTGGCGCGCGCCTACGGCTCGGAGCCGCGCTTCCTGCTCACCTCGGCGACGATCGCCAACCCGGTCGAGCTGGCCGAGCGGCTGGTCGGGACGCCGTTCGAGCTGATCGACGACGACGGGGCGCCGCGGGCGGGGCGCGAGATCGCGATCTGGAACCCGCCGCTGATCGACAAGGCGACGGGGGTGCGGCGCTCGGCGCTCTCGGAGGCGGCGGACCTGCTGGCGGAGCTGGTCTCCCAGGGGGTGCGGACGATCTGCTTCCTCAAAAGCCGCCGCGGGATCGAGCTGATCCAGCGCTTCGCCCGCGAGAACCTGGAGCGGCGCGGCAAGCCGGAGCTGGCGGCGCGGATCGCCCCCTACCGCGGCGGTTACACGCCGCAGCAGCGGCGCGATATCGAGGCGCGGCTGAGCGCCGGCGAGCTGCTGGCGGTGGTCGCGACCGACGCGCTGGAGCTGGGGATCGACGTCGGCGAGCTGGACGCGGCGATCTGCGTCACCTTCCCCGGCACCGTCGCCAGCCTGCGCCAGATGTGGGGACGGGCGGGGCGGCGGCGGCGCGGGCTCGCCGTCTACGTCGCCGGCCAGGACGCGCTCGACCAGTTCTTCTGCCGCCATCCGGAGGAGTTCCTCGAGCGCCCGGTCGAGGCGGCGATCCTCGACCACGCCAACGATCAGATCGCCTCCCGGCACCTCGTCGCCGCCGCCTACGAGCTGCCGCTGACCGACTCCGACGAGGAGATCTTCGGCCCCGGCTGGCGCCAGCGGGCGGAGCGGCTGCTGGCGGCGGGGGAGCTGCGCAGCGCCGGCGGGCGCCTCTTGCCGCGGCGCAGCGAGTTCGTCGCCTCGAAGATCGCGCTGCGCTCGGCCTCGGCCGACTCGGTCGCGGTGATCGTGCGCGACTCGGGGGAGATGCTGGGCCTGGTCGAGGCCGAGCGCGCCTTCACGACGATCCACCCGGGCGCGGTGTATCTGCACCTGGGGCGCTCGTATGAGGTCGAACGGCTCGACATCTCGGAGCGGCGGGCGCTCGTCTCCAGCTTCGACGGCGACTGGTACACGCGGCCGAAAAAGGAGACCGAGATCTACATCGAGCGCACCCACGAGCAGCGCCAGGTCGCCGGCGTGCAGCTCAACTTCGGCGAGGTCTCGGTGACCGAGCGGGTGATCGCCTTCCAGCGCGTCTCGATCTCCGACCAGGAGCCGATCGACGTCGTCGCCCTGGAGTTGCCGGAGCAGAGCTTCGTCACCCAGGCGCTCTGGTACGTGCTGCCGGACCGGCTCAGCGGGGCGCTGCCGTCAGACGCCCTGCTCGGCTCCCTGCACGCGACCGAGCACGGGCAGATCGCGGTGCTGCCGCTGATCGCGATGTGCGACCGCTGGGACATCGGCGGCCTCTCCACCAACGTCCACTTCCAGACCGGCCGCTCGACGATCTTCATCTACGACGGCCACCCCGGCGGGGTCGGGATCACCCAGCGCGGCTACGAGCAGTTCGAGCGCCTGCTGGGCGACGCCGAGCGGCTGATCGCCGAGTGCCCCTGCGAGTCCGGCTGCCCCTCCTGCGTGCAGAGCCCGAAGTGCGGCAACCTCAACGAACCCCTGCACAAGGCAGGCGCGCTGGAGCTGATGCGGCTGATGCAGGGCGGCGGAGGGCGAGGGTGACCAGCGTCATCGCGTGGTTCCTTTTGCACCTCTGCCGTACAAAAGGAACCACGCGATGAATGATCGGAGCCGACAGGTGGCGGTGATCGGGGCCGGCGGCTGCGAGGAGGGCTCGGAGCCGTGGCGCTTGGCAGAGGAGGTGGGACGGCTGCTGGCCGAGGCGGGGGTGACGGTCGTCTGCGGCGGCCTCACCGGCGTGATGGAGGCGGTCTGCCGGGGCGCGGCCGAGGCGGGCGGGACGGCGATCGGGATCGTCCCCGGCAACTCGGTCGCCGAAGCGAACCCGTCCTGCACCCACGTCGTCGCCACCGGCATCGGCCGCGCCCGCAACCTCGCCGTCGTCTCCTCGGGCGAAGCGACGATCGCGATCGGCGGAGAGTGGGGGACGCTCTCGGAGATCGGGTTCGCCCGGGCGATCGGCCGCACGGTGGTCGCCCTGCACAGCTGGGGGCTGGACGGGCGCGACCGGATGGAGGGCGCTCCCGGGGTCCTGCCCGCGGTCTCGGCCCGCGAGGCCGTCGAGCTGGCGCTCGAGTCGCTTTGACTCAGCGAACTGCATCACCTTCTCTATCTCCCAGAGGAAGAACTTGATGCAGTTCGGTTCGAGACTGAGTTGGTCTACTCGGTCTCGAACAGGCGGGCCATGATCAGCGCCGAGCGCAGGGAGCCGTCGAGCCGGCGGAGGTGGTCGCGCCGCAGCCCCTCCCGCTCGAAGCCCATCGCTTCATAGAGGCCGATCGCGGCCTCGTTGTCGGGGAAGACTTCGAGCTCGATCTTGTGGACGCCGCCGAGGCGCACCGTGATCGCCGCCTCCATCAGCATCCGTCCGCCGCCGCGTCCGCGCCAGGGCTCGAGGATCCACATGCCGAGCGCGAGCACGCCCTTCGTCTGCGTGGGATGCATGCTGAGCGAGCCGACCAGCCGGCCGCCGTCCTCGAGGGCGAAAAGGAAGTGGTCATCTGCCTCGACCGCGTGGCGATACCTGGCCGCAAGCTCCTCGACGGTGGCCTTCTCGGTCGCCAGCCAGCGCCCCTCCTCGACGACCGACGCCATCCCGCGCGCCATCGCCTCACAGTCATCGAACGTGGCTGGCCGGGCCTCCATCAGGCGAGGATAGGCCGGGCCAGAGCTGGCGCAGGGCGAGGATCGCGAAGGCGTGGGACCAGGCGAGCGGCGTGGTCGAGCGCGGGAGGCCGGTGCGGGCGTCGACGCGCTCGGGCAGGGCCCCGGCCGGCGTGGCGGCGCGGCGCAGGTCGCCGAGCAGGCGCAGCGCCGGCCGGCGGTCGCCGAGCGCATCGAGGCTCCAGGCGCTCCAGGCGGTCGGGGCGGTCCACGGGTCCGCCTCCGGCCAATCCTCGCTGGGGATGATCCCGAAACGGGTCGCCCGACTCGCCAGGCGCAGCAACGTCTCGCGGACGGCGGGATGGAGAGTCGGCAGCGGGAACGGTCGCACCGCCCAAGCCGCCGCCGAGTCGAGCCCTGATTCCGCGTCATCGGCGCGCCGCATGAGCCTTCGCCCAGTCCCAAACTCCGCCCCCACTCGGACCCCCCGCCGACGGGCCGATAAGTCGACCCCAGGGCGACGATTCGGCCCGTCGGCGGCGGTTGAGGCGATGGCGTTGGCGAGGTAGTCGCCGGGGGCGCCCTCTTGGTAGTCGGGACGGTCGCGCCAGGGGGCCAGGTCAGCGGAGGTTGGGAGGCCGGCGGCTCGCCTGGCCACTGCGGTCCAGCCCGCCGCGTCTCCTTGGGCCTCCCGACCCTCCACGGGCGTCCCGTCCCCGTGGAAGCGAGCGCCAGCATCGAGGTCGAGTCCGTGGAGGAAGCGCGCGGCTCGCCGCGCTTCGCCGCGGTAGCCCCCCGCGGCAAAGGCCAGGGCGGCGGTCCCGGCGTCGCGCGGCCAGACGTAGGCCCAGCCATCGCGGGCACCCGCCGCCACGGCGCCGGTGCGGTGGTCCATAAGCGCCCGCAGGGTCAGCAGCGAGCGCTGGTACATCTGCCGCGCCCAGCCGGGCGCGCCCGCTCCCAGTGGCCGAGCGCGGGTGAGCCAGTTCCCGTCGTTGACGGTCGCGGCGCGGATCAGGATGTCGGCCCGGTCCTCGACCGACGCCGAGTCCGGTTCGCCGTCGCCGGGGCTGGAATCCCCCGAGGGGGCAGAGCAGACCAGGGCAACCATGCCGGGCCGCCGTTCCCGCTTGCATCGAAGGCCCGCCTCGACGTTCACGTCCAGAGTCGGGACCGCCCGAACCTGCCGCTGGGCTCTCACCTCGACGACTCGCCCCAGGACCTCTCCCGGGGCCGCGTCCGTGATCGCGACCGAAACCGGGCCAAAGCGCGCCACGGTCCGCACCACGTTCGTCCCCGCCAGGTAGCGCTGCGTGACCGAATCGGCCCGCCACAGCGGCAGCGCCGGCCCGCCCTCGATGCTGACCCGGGGCACGATCCCGGTGTCGGGAGAGACGCTGCCCGCCGCCTGCCGGTCCACCGGGTTGTCGATCAGCGCCCGACCCGCCGGCCCCGGCGCCCGCAGGTCGACCACGTCGCCGTAGGCGTCGATCGCCGCCGTCATCCCCCCGCCCCCGACAACCGCAGTCCCGAGGAAGGGGGGCGGCATTCCCGGCAACGCCGCCGGAGTCCGCGGATCCGCCTCGGACCCTCCCGAGACCAGCGCCAGCCCCACCGCTCCGGCGGCAACCAGCACCAGCGCTCCTCGGGTCCAGGCCACCCCCCAATGCAAGCAGCCCCGACCGGCCTCCTGCCGCTAGCCTTCCCTCCTGCGCGATCCACCTGCGCAGCGCCAGGCGAGGTAGCTCAGTTGGTAGAGCACACGACTGAAAATCGTGTGCCTACCAAGACGAGTTTCTCCCCGCTGCCTGCAGATGCCGCATGCCAATGCGGTTTGCGCGAATCTGGCCGGGGCCGCTCTTTGCCAGAACGGCGCCGGAGCCACTCGGCGAGCCACCGCGAGCCACCGTGCGGGTCCCACCTGCAGTCCGCACCGGGTGCCGGCGCGGCGCTGGACCCGAGGAGGCCGAAGGCCGACAATGGGTCCGGGGACGCCCGTCGCCCGGAGGTAAGCGGATGGCCTGCCAAACCAAGGGGAGCTTCGAAACGCGCATCCTCGGGGACGGCTCGAGGGCCTTTCACCTTCGCTTCCAGGTCGACGGCGGCCGCCAGACCATCGTCTTGCACGAGCAGCCCTCCTGTAACTGCGGCTGCGGCGGGGGCTGGCAGGAGGTCGCAGCAAGGGGTGAGCTCGATGACCTGGTGGCGCGGGGGCGGGCAGGGCTGTGGCGACCGCGAGCGCCGCGGCGCCCCGGCACCGGCGCCGGGGCCAGGCCGGTGCCGAGCTTCGGCGACTACGCGGCCGCCTGGCTGGAGGGCAAGATCGCGGGGGTGATCGGCGACCGGCCGATCGCCGATAACACGGTCAACGACTACCGCGCGCGGCTGCGCCACCTCGCCTACCTCGACGCCTACCCGGTGGACCAGATCGATCCAGGCCTGTGCGTCGAGTTCAAGGCCCATCTCTTGGCGAAGGCCCGGGAGATACGCGAGGCGCTCGCGGCCGGGGTGGAGCTGCGCGAGCGCAGCGGGCGGGCGCGGCGTCCGCTCGGGCCGGCGAGCATCCGCAAGGTCCTCGACGCCCTTGGCTCGATCCTCGAGGAGGCGGTCGAAGACGGCCTGCTCGCGCACAACCCGGCGCGTGGCCGGCGGATGCGGGTCAGGGTGCCGAAGCCAAAGCGCACCTGCCTGGAGATCGACGAGCTGGCCTGCCTACTCGACGCCGCAGCCTGTCAGGACAACCCGGTCGCGAACGCCCGATTCTCAAAGACAGCTGGTCCCTCAGCCGCCAGGGTCGCCGAGCTCGCCAGGCAGTGGTTGCGGCCAGCGCAGATCGGCGAGGCGCTCGGACTTTCGACGGCGACGGTGACTTACCATCTGCGCCGCCTCGGCGTCGAGGTCGGCCGCGGCTACGTCGGCCGCCGTGTCATCTGCGAGCTGCTCGGCCGCGGCGGTGTCAGGGTCGGCGAGCTCTGCAACATGCGGGTCGGCGATGTCCGGGTCCACGACCCGCAGGGGGCACGGTTCCGAGTGCTCGAATCAAAGACCGAGGCAGGTGAGCGCCTCGTGGAGATGAGCCCTGCTCTGGTCGAGGAGGTAGTCGAGCACATCGCCCGTCTGCGGCGGCTGGGGCTGCCGAGCGGCCCGGACGCCTACCTGTTCCCGAACCTGCGCGGGGGGCAATTGTCCCGCCGACGCGTCAGGCAGATCGTCGACGAAGCGGCGAGCCTCGCCGGCGAGCGGCTGGCGGCGAAGGGCATGTCGCCGCTGCCCCACACCACTCCCCATGCCTTGCGGCGCACCTACATCTCGATCGCCTTGGTCGCCAACCAGTTCGACGTCAAGTTCGTGATGGCGCAGGTCGGCCACGCCAATTCGACGATGACGATGGACGTCTACGCGCAGTTGGAGCAGCGCGCCAAGCGCTCGCACGGCACCAACTTCGATCGCCTCCTTGCGGAGACGCGCGAGCAGATCGAGGTGTTGCCGCTCACCAAGCCCGCCGGAAATCGCCCCTCCGATCCGGCCGCCGACCCGAGGGGGCTAGCGCGATCGATATGATGTCTTCATATGAGCCGCTTGCTGTCCGTTTCCCTCCCCGACGATCTTGCTGAAGAGACCGAAGCCCTTGCCCGGAGCGTGGGCAAGACCAAGAGCGAGGTTGTCCGCGACGCCTTGCGCCGCCAGCTGCAGGTGGAGCGTTTTGCGGCCCTGCAGCGCTACGGGCGTGAGCGCGCCGAGAAGCTCGGAATCGGGCCCGATGACAGCGAGGCCGTGGTCGACGAGCTGCGATCCCGGCGGCACTGAGCCTGCGCGCGGGCCTCGACACCAATGTGCTCGTCTCCGCGTTCATCGCGGCGGGCCCTCCGAGCAGGCTCCTAGAGGAGGCGATCGACGGCCGCCTGGAGTTGATCCTGTTCGAACCCGTGATCACCGAGCTGGAGCGCGTCCTCACCGAGAAGTTTGAGTTCGACCCACAGCGATTGCGGGAGGTCGAGGCGCTGCTCCGAGAACTGGCAGTGGAATCTGTCCAGGCTGCATCTGGGCCCGCCGAGGCCGTGACCGGTGACCCGGCCGACGACGTTATCCTCGCCTGCGCGATCGGGGCCGAGGTCGAGGTCCTGGTCTCCGGGGACCGCAAGCATCTACTTCCCGTTGGCGAGCACGGCGGCGTGCGGATCCTCTCGCCTCAAGCGCTGCTAGCCGAGTTGCGAGGAGAGTGAGCCCCCGCCTCCGATCTCACAACGGCCGAGCGGACGCCCCGCGTATCGCGGAAAGATGTGGTCTAGATCCGGTGCAAGCCGAGCGGCTCTCGGCCCTTGGCCCGATGTCTCTGGGGAGCGATCATGCTGCCTACCGGGCTATAGAATGCCGCCTGCGGGTAGAGGTAATCCCGCTTTCTGAGGTGATTCAGGTTCCTGGCGAGGTAGCTCAGGTCGGTAGAGCACTCGACTGAAAATCGAGGTGTCGCGGGTTCAAATCCCGCCCTCGCCATCGGCAGTGCGCGAGGAGGGAAGTGGTTTGGCCCGCTTCCCTCCTTTCCAATTCGGGACTGAGATCGGCTCGAAGTGGCTTCGTCGCCAGCAGGTTGGCTGACCAACGCCAACCGTCGGTCTGCCAAGCCGAAGGTCGCGAGTTCGACTCACGTCGGGTGCATTCCGTTTCGTTCCGCCACCCGCCAGTCTTTGCTCTCGAAAGCCATTTGACGAGAGCCGTACTCAAGGAGCTTTCCCGCCTGGTTATCACGCCTGCCAGTGTGCCGTGGCTACATCGAGAGCTTGGGCAGACTGCCACGTAGACCACCTTGTGCTCCCTGCCTAGGCGATGTCGACTCGCTTCTTCAGCGAGTGGAGTCGCGACCAGGGAACCAGGTCATCGCGCTGGAGTCGGCCGAGGACGATGCCGGGAGACACGCCCTCGGCTTTCGCGAGCCTCCGAATGGCCTCTGGCGAGAAGTCGGCAGCCGCGACGAAGTCCTCGTAGGCCGACGGACTGACCAGCGTGTTGCGTGCGAACCGATCGGCGAGCTCCTCTTCCGTATCCACGGCGCCGCCCTTGGGTTCGTCGAGGTCGATTTGGTCTGTCTCAGATCCTTCGAGGAGGTGCCCGGCCTCGTGAAAGAAGCTGAACCAGAGTTGGTCATCGGTTTTGTGGCGCAGGCTGAGCTGGATCAGGGCGCGACGGTCGGGCAGGCGACGGGCGGCTCCACTGAGCCGCGTCCCTTTGAACTCTGGCGTCAGCAGTACGATCACTCCGACCTCTTCACAGAGTTGCTGTACCTGGGCCATCGCCTGACCCGGATCCTGGCGCGTCAGCCGCCTGAGCTTCGGAATCAGCGAGCGGAACGCCTCCCGGTCGAATGCTCCGGCTTCAGAACGCGCGGCGGCCAGCTCGCCCCAGCGAAGCCAGGCGGCAACTGCCGGCAGTTGCGAAGCATGGGCTTCGGAAGCGCGAAACGCGGCGGCGGGCTTTTCCCATTGCAGATCCCACGCCTCACGATTGCTGACACCGAAGAACGTCAGTAGCTCACGGACACTCTCGCTCCCGGCTTTGGCCGAATCGATCAACCCACTGCGGGCCAGGTCTTTGAGCGGAAACCCTTCCGCCCATTCCACGTTGGCCTCGAACTCCGAAGCCGATCGCTCCTCCGCCTGGCGGGCGCGATAGGAGGTTTCGAGGTTGTTCCAGAGGTCGGCTGGAATCCCCAGGGCAAGCTCGAGCTGAATTGCGGTGTCGGTGGTTATCGACGCTTTGCCCTGGATGATCTCGTTGATCGTCTTGATCGGACGCCCCATGCGCCGAGCTAGCTCGGATTGAGACATCCTCCGATCTTCGAGGGCTTCGGAGAGAATCTCCCCTGGCGATACGACCCAATCACGCCACCTACCACCCTGGCTACTCATGGTAATCCACCACTTCTTTGATCAGTACCTGGGTGATCTGCGAACGAATCAGGCTGCCGCCATCGTCAACCGGCGGCGGATCGGGCAGCGGTCGGAAGATCAGCCGGTAACCGCGCCAGAGGGCAATCGCAAACTCTCCTGCCCGATCTGCTGTCAGGGCGTGGCAGCTGCCAGGGGCGTTATCGAGGGAGGCGAGGCTGGGCGCCGCCTCGATTACGGCGAGACGGCGGCTGAGGATCTTCCAGCCATCAGCTCCCCAGCGCTTTTGCCCGCGTCGTGCGGTCGAGCAGAGCTTCTGGAGCTTTGAGTCTTGCCAATAAATCTCGATGGTTGCATCCATTCGTGCTATAACCCTTGCCGTTAAAGCTACAGCAAATCATTGCGCATCGATCAAGAGGCTCCCCTGATGATCCAAGCCAGTTTGTTGCAACCGACGAAGGCGACTCCGCTGCCACCGGGCAGCGACTACTACGTGCCGGCGGTGTTCGACCGCAAGGGCGAGAGGGAGGCGATCGAAAACCTCTCCGCCTCGACCTGGGAGAAGGTCGTCCCGATCATCCACTTCCTCGGCCCCCGCGAGGAGAAAAAGGATCTCACGTCTGCGCGATTCACCCAGTGGTCGCGGCGGGTCGCGAAAGCGGTCGGCAAGCACTCCTTCTACCTCGACCTGCCGAGGCTCTCTCCCTCGAGGACCGTGAAGACGGGGAAAGGTGACGTGCCGATCCTCGACCGCCTCTACGAGGCGATGCACAAACGCGACACCAACTTCATCCCAGTGGCCAACGTCGGCGCCCGCTTCGAGGCGGCACTGAACTCCGTCGCCGATTGCGCGCTCGCCGACGGCAACGGCTTTGCGCTCAGGTATCGCTTCAGGGAGCCCGCGCCGACGCCGAACGAGAGCCACGCTGGCCGGCTCAGCTCGGCGCTGGAAAAGATCGGGCTTGAGGCGCAGAGCGCCGATCTGATTATCGACTTCTCCTACATCGACCCCGACGACGAGTTCGACGTCGACTTTCTCGCGAAGGATCTGCAGGCGATGTTCGACGTCGCCGCCTGGCGTTCGGTCGTTCTGCTCGGCAGCTCGATCCCGCCGATGATGAGCTGCGTCAAAGAGGGCACGGTCGGCGAAATCGAGCGCCGCGAGTGGAGCATCTTCGAGGACGTCCGTGTGAAGCTCTCGGGCCCGGTGGTCTTCGGCGACTACACGATCCAGTGCCCGACGCCGCCGACCAAGGGGGGACCATCGATGAGGCGCACCGTTCGCTACACCTCGTCGGGCGCCACGGTGGTCGCCCGAGGGCAGGGGGACATCACCGAATCCGACGATTCACAGTACAAAGAGCTCTGCCTCTCGATTCGCGAGCGGCCCGAGTTCTGCGGGGGAACCTATAGCTGGGGCGACGAAACGATCGCGCGCTGCGCCGAGGGGGCGCTGCGGCCGAGGGCCCAGGAGATGTGGCGCGGCGCGGGCACCTCGCACCACATCAAATTCGTCAGGGATCAACTGCAGGCCGCCTGACGTTGAAACGGTTGCTGGGCAGCTTCGCGCTTGCCCCATCGCGGCTGCGAAGCGCCTTACAGACGAGCCGCTTCAACTCGCCGGGACTCCCGTGTTGAAGAAGCACAGCCCAGAGCACCTGACGGCTGGCTTGCGGCGGCGAGGGTGCGGCAATCTCCTTGACCGCTTGTTCTACCTCTCCCTTCCACAGCAGGCGAACCAGCAGCACCGGATCGGATTCCGGACTTGAGCCCGCCCCACGGACCCGATCCAGTACGACTCCGGTGGAACTGAAGCTCGCTACTGAGATTCCCCACCACTCGGGCAGCATCAATTCACATCCGGCCAAGTGCTTCTCGGCGACGACGACGCTGCAGTGATCGAACAGGCGCGAGAAAGCGTTCAGCTGCCGCGGCAGCCGCCGTAGATCATCTCGCTCGGTCTTGATCTCGAACGCGGTGAGCGCAGCGCCGACGAGCGCGAGATCGACCCTCTCCTTCGTTCCAGGGACCGAGAACTCATCGATCCAGATCTCCCCGGCGCCGGCTGGATGAGCAGCCCTGATCGTCTCGCGGATGATCGCCTCGGTCGCAAATGTCGCCTCGGTTTCAGGCCCACGAGTCTGTTTCGATGCGCTGGCCGACATGGGCTGATCGTATTCGTCCGTGTGGCTCGGGTTGCGGGAACTCAACTGACGCTCGGCCGCACATCCTTCCCGATCGCCTCCGCCAGCACCAGCCGCTCCTCCAGATAGGCATTCGCCTTCGCCCCTATATGCGCAGGCGAGCGACGCTGCGCTGAGGAGTGCCGATTCAGCGAACCCGCGCGGGTTCGCTGAACCTCTGGTTTGATATCTACCTCCGGTCGAGCTTTAAGGAGTGGGGGAAGTGGTAGAGACGCGGCAACCAGGCGCGTCCTGGGAAATTTCAACGAAGCCGTTGCCCAGCGGGCGGGGGCCCTGCCGATGAAGATCACTGCGCTGCGCGCCAACGGCTACCGCAATCTCGACGGCACCTATGGGCTGCCGGCCCCCCTGGGGGTCATCGTCGGCGAGAACAATGCCGGCAAGAGCAATCTGATTGACGGGTTGCGGACGGTTCTCGAGCCCGAGAATCCCCCACACGGGCGTCGCTGGCTGCGCGAGGAGGACTTCGCCCATGACGGCTCCGGGAGGCGAATCGGGGACGAGTTGGTGCTCGAGGTCCGGCTTGACGATCTTGATGGGGCCGAGCAGTCCCAAATGCTCACCTGTCTCGCGCCCGAGGAGGGAGAAGGCGTGGCGAAGCTTCGCCTCGAAGCGAAACTTCGCGCCGACGGAAGGGTGCGCGTCGAGTGGTTCGGGGGCAATTCCAAGAACCCGAGCGTCGATCGTCACGCCCGCGAAGCCATCCGGTGCATCTATCTGCATCCGCTTCGGGACGCGACCGCCGACCTGCGCCCGGGGCGCGACAACAAACTGGTAGCCCTGCTAGCGGCGCTGACCCCCGAGAACCACGAAGACAGGGAGAAGATCGTCGCCCTCGTCGAGGAATCCAATGAGCAGCTCGGCAGGGTTCCGATCATCGTCGATGCTCGCGCCCGTGTCGACCAACGACTTCGGGGAATGACCGGCGAAGGCCGCTTCGCGCAAAAGAGCACCCTCGCCTTCGGCGATCCGATCTTCGCGCGGGTCGTTGGCACCCTGCGGGCGAAGATTGGAGAGCTCGTCGCCCTCGAGATGGATCAGAACGGGCTGGGTTTCAACAACCTCCTCTACATGGCCGTGCTCCTGGCTGCGATTGTCGATGCGCCCGACGACGAGGATCCCCACTTGCGGGTGATGCTGGTCGAGGAGCCCGAGGCCCACCTGCACCCCCAGCTTCAGGACCTACTGATGAAGTTCATCGAGGGCGAGGCCGGGATCGACCGGCATACCCAGGTGATCGTCACCTCCCATTCGCCTAATTTCGCCTCATCGGCACAGGTGGAGCGCCTGGCGGTTCTCTCACGCCCAGGCGGCTCGCTGGCGCCGGTCTCCAGGCAGCCATCGACCTTCGGCCTGGACGTTGAGCAGCTCGCCTACCTGCGACGCTTCCTCGACGTGACCAAGGCCTCGCTCTTCTTCGCCCGCGGGGTGATCCTGGTCGAGGGCGTCGCTGAGCAACTGCTCGTGCCCGAATTCGCGCGCCGCCTCGGGACTCCACTCGCGCCGGCGGGCGTCTCGGTCATCAACGTGGGCGGTGTCGCCTTCCCGCCGTTCACCGACCTCTTTGGCCCCGGCAAACTGCCCTATCGGCTGGCCGTCGTTTCGGATGCCGACCCCGAGGAGAGTAATGACGAACTGGACGAAGCCGTTGAGGCGCTCTCGGCGCGATCGACGAAGCTGAAAGAGCGCCTCCGAGGCAGCGATAACGCCGAAGCGTTCTTCTCCGAGAGGACCCTCGAGTGGGATCTGGCCCGGATCCCCGCGAACCGGCCACTGATGATTGAGGCTCTCCGCCCCTTCAAGCCGCAGGTGGCCGCGAAGCTGGAGGGCGAACTGGAGGACCTCGACGAGGAGGCCGCGGCTGGGCGAATGCTGGAGGCGGTCGGCAGAGTGAAGGGTCCCTTCGCCCAGGAGCTGGCGGAGTTCCTCGCCGACGACGAGAACCAGTTCGAGGTCCCGCCATATCTCGAGCGGGCGATCAGGTGGGCTGTTCAGGATGCGGTCTTCGTCGATGCGCCCGACGGAGGTCTCGCGGCGGAGGCGGGCGGCGACTCCAACGGTTCGCCGTGACGAGGTCCCTCAGCTCTCATCAACTCGAGGTGGTGGAAGCCGATCACGATGTGCTTCTCCTCGCCTGCCCGGGCTCCGGGAAGACCTGCACGGCGGCGGCGCGAATCGCCCGACTGATGCGGGAGGGATCCCGCGTGGCCGCATGTTCCTACACCAACGTGGGGGTCGACCGGATTGGCGCCATGCTGGCCTCCGATCACGGCCTTCTCTTCGAGCCGCGCGACTTCAACGGGACTCTCCACGGCCTCCTGCTGGGCTATGTCGTCTTCCCGTTCGCCCACCTGCTCGGCGCCGAGAAGCCGTTGCGGCTGTGGCACGGCGCCTGGCCCGACATCGCCTTCGAAGGGGATCACCGCTACCACTACCGCCTCGACCAGTTCCGGCGGCTGCCCGACGGCAGGCTCCGGTTCCACCGGCCCGACCGCTGGGCGGCCAAGAAGCCCGAGGAGGTGCTCGCGAAGCTCGAAAGGACGGTCCTTGCTCGCAAGGAGGGAATCTTCCGGATGCTCGGGATCCTCAGTACCGACGACGCGATGTGGATCGCCCTGCGCGTGCTGCGGGAGGAGCCACGGGTCGCAGCTGCCCTGGCCGGTCGCTTCGACGAGATTCTGATAGACGAGGCGCAGGACACCTCCGACCTTCAGCTGGCATGTCTGCATGAGATCCGCTCAACCGGGCGGCTGCGCTCGCTGGTCATGGTCGGGGATCTCGAACAGTCGATCTACGCCTATCAGGGCGCAAGCGCCGAGGGATGTCGTCGGCTCGCGGGGGACAGCGGCTTGAGGACCATCCCCCTCTCCGAGAACCATCGCTCCTCTCAGAAGCTCTGCGATGTCGCTGCCAACTTCAGCCGCCGGCAGGCCGACGTCGCGGTCGGCGAGAATCGAGATTGCGCCATCGAGCCCGAGCTCTTCCTTTATCCCCCGGATGACCCGCAGGCCGCCGTCGCGCATTACCGGCATCGCCTGGAGGTCCACGAGATCGAGTGCTCGGAGGCGGCGCTGCTGGCGCGCAGTCACGCGATGCGCGTCCGGCTCGGGGGCCAGCGCGAGCTGGTCGCTGTGAAACCCAAACCTCAGATGGTTGGCGAACTCGCCGCGGCCCTGGCGGCAGGGCGACTTGACCGGGTTCATCTAGGAAGGGCCGAGGCCCTGATCGCCTGGGGCGCTTTCGACCTCAACCCCGCCGAGCTCGACCCGGAGACACGAGAGGAGGTGGCGCGCGCGACCAGGCGCTTCATCGGGGCGCTTCCTGGGTTCGATGGCGATCTCCGCAGTTGGATCATCGCCGCACGTGAGTCCTACGGGGCCGCTCTCGATGCAGTGACTTCGGCACCCGCGCACAAGCCAGGAAACGCTCTTGCGAGCAGCGCCAGCCACGCTGACTTTGAAGCGGCCGAGGTCTTCGCGCCGCCGCCGGCCGACCTCCTTCCCCAGACGGTTCACGCGCTTAAGGGAGAGGACCGCGAGGCGGTGATGGTCGTCCTCAAGAAGCACCACGGCAACGATCGGTCCGACCAGCTGCAGCTGATCCATTCGGTGCTCGACGGAGAGGAGAGCTCAGAGGTAGACGAAGAGGAGCGGCGTATCGTCTACGTCGCCCTGACCCGCGCCGAACGGTTCTGCCTTCTTGCGCTGCCCGACGACCCGAAGGGTCGCGCGCTGGCCGCCCGGTGTGAATCGATCGGATTCACCGTGCGCTGAGCGCCGCCGTCGGTGTGGTCTCCTGGAGGAGCCCCACGTCCGCTCGCGATCGCCTCAGGCAAGTCACTGGCAACGCGGAGGCACCTAGCTGCCAGCGTGCTGGAGACGACTCTTTGAAACAGCCGGCGCGAAGTGCAATCTCAACGAAGGCTTCACTCTCTTTGATCTGGGCTCGGGGCAGCGCCTCCGTCAGCTCGGCCGCTGACATTTGGCCGTGCGGCGCGCGTGCCAGGTGGTGCATCGCCAGGCGGGTCCACGCCGCACCGCGATTGCTCGCCGCCAACTGCTCCGGGCCGGGCACGTCGGGGGTCATGCGCGCGAAATCTGAGTAGGCGGCCTGGTACCTCGAGTAGGCATAAATGAGGCCGAAGCCGAACTCAACGGCAGCGTCACCGATCTTCTGCCTCGTAGCGGTTGAGGGTGGCCGCGCCCAGAGCACCCCGGCAAGGCCGATCCCAAGTGCCGCCAGCACCCAGGGCGAGAAGCGATCAGCGATCCGCCGTGCGCCGGCGAGCAGGCCAGCGCCAGCGGCCATCGGAAGCGCCCCGGCCGAAAAGATCAGTTTCCCCAGCTGGCCGACGTCCCCACCGGCCATCAGGCATTGGAGCCATGCGTGATGAACGCTGCGGTCGACCTCCTCGCCGTAGACGGCGCGCAGGGCTGGTCCGTCCTCGCTCAGGTAGAAGGCCTCGATGGCGAGCGCCAGGGTCACTGACGGGATGTCGTCGGGGTCAGCCTGCTCCAGCGTCCGCACCCGCGCGACCTCGGCCGCGTCGAGCAGGTGTCGTGGAAGATCACGGTCCTCGATGACGCGGATCAGCGGCAGGTATTCCGAGCGCCACCGTGCCTTGAGCTGGTCAGGGGTGACTCCATCCGATTCCAGCGCCCATAGCTCGGCGTACTCGACCAGCTCATCGAGAACATGCGACGCAGCGAACAGGCGGATCGCCCCGGAGTTGGCCGCCGTGACCAGGACAGTGCGGCGGTCGTTTTCGCAGGCGTAGCGAAGGTCGTTGCGAAGGACGTTTGCATCGACGACCACCGGCGGGACTCTTTGATCAAGGGGCCCTGGGCGCCAGGCCGAAGGGAAGGCACCGTACTCATCCGGACCGTTGATCGGCTCAGTCGCCGCATGCACGTGGCTGGCTCTCAGCACTCGCTCGACGGCCAGCATCACTCGCTGCTCGCCAGGCGACGGAGTGGAGCCAGCGAAGTAAGTCTGTGGTCTTGGGTGCACTGCCATGGATACCCAACGATTGCAGTTGGCCAAGACTGACGGGAGGCGGTCGCAGCTCTCGCGATGCGCTTGAGCCGGCCCGCTGGCATCACTCGATGGACGCTCGATGTGGGTAGCGTCAGCCCCCCGCCTCCGGACCACCCGAGCCAGTCAGATCGAGCAGCGCGGGATTGTCGGTCTCTTTTGCGAGAGCAGGCAGGGCAAGACCGGGTCGGATTCGATACCAGCTCCTCCAGAAAAGGCCGGCAACTCCTGGCGCCTGCCGGCGGGCCACGAGCTTTTGTAATGCGGCGCCCTCCCACGCTCGCACGAGCGGGAGCTCGACGACGGGGCGGTCCAAGTTCGTGCCGGTCGGCTCACCCTCGGCGCTCCATTCCCAGACGAGCTGCAGCGCATGGTAAGCCCAGTGACTGCGCACGATGGTCGCCTTGTGCTCGTCGCGCGTGACCTCGCCGGTGATTGGGCCGAGGAACAGGTTTCCCGAGGTTCCGTGCGGAGTCGGGTTCTCTTTCAACAGTTGATTGATCGCGCCGAAGACGGCGTCGAGCTCGAAGGAGAGCACGAGGCCGGGCGGAAACTCGCCGCCGTCGAGGTAGCACGCAAACGAGCTCGGCACCTCGAAGCCGCAATCGGCGATCCGACAGCCGATGTGCTTGACGAAGTAGCGACAAACCTTCTCTGCGAGGCTTGCCCAGTCGGAGTCGATCTCCTCGAGCGGGAGTAGGCGGGAGGTTTCGACAGCGTCCTCGCTTTCGGCGAACCAGCCCACCAGGCGGTCGTAGGCCCGATCGAAGGGCTGGCTGCGGGCGTTATTGCAGCTGGCGCAGAAGACATCCTTGAATTTCACGGCACCGGCCTTCGGTCCTGCGACGGTTGTGGTCCGGTCGCCGCGACGGACGATCACTTCGCCCTCGTTGTACTCCTCCCTGGAGAACTCGCGGCGCAGGTCGGTTGCCTTATATCGATGCTCTCGCGACCCTGCCGCCCCTTCACACCACCAGCAGGTGCCGGCGTGGTCGTGGCGACAGAGTGGAGGCGTGCTCGCTGCGGGCACGATCAACACTGTAAGTCCTGGGTGAATTGAGTTTGAGAATGTCGAGGAGCGGCATGGGCAAAGCGCCGGTTGCATGGATTCGGCGTGTTGGTCAGAATCGCGCGTACATTCTGCGTTGGTGAGGAGCCGCGCACCGGGAGAGCGCATAGCAACCGGGGAAGGGGTGCGTTATAGATGAACATCGCCTTGCTCCACTTGCGCCTTAATGCTCAATACGAGGCGCTCGAGTACGGAGGCACCTTCACCGCCGTCTTGCCTGCCGGCGGAAGGAGTTGGGGGCAGCGGCGGCCGACCCTTCTCCTCTCGGGTGGGGAGATCGTCGAGCTGGGCCATGTCAGGGCCGAGGGCAAACGTATCGCCACCGGCATGCGGCGGATGCGCTACGAGCGCCTCCTCGCGCTCGACCCCGAGATCTCGGTCGCCGAGGTCGTGAGCAATCT
This sequence comes from Solirubrobacterales bacterium, assembly GCA_040900615.1. GTDB lineage: Bacteria > Actinomycetota > Thermoleophilia > Solirubrobacterales > 70-9 > VAYN01. The sequence continues at coordinate 23,782 of JBBDYP010000080.1, forward strand.
GAGCTCCTCCATCCGACACCATTTCGAAGCCCGGCTAGGCGAAGACGTTGTTTTACCCGAGCGCACCAGCGCCGCCGTGGTCGAGGCCCTGGAGTCGCTCAGCGATGAGGTGGCTGAGGTCAGCGCTGACTTCCTGCGCCCGGTAGTGAGGCGAGTGCGGAGACTTGATGGGGCAGCGCTTCAGGCGACCGCCCAGGAGGCCGACGCGGTCCGCCTTGCACTCGACATCGCCGGCATCCCAAGACAGGAGCTGCACGGCACGCGCCCGGACGGCGAGACCCCCTATGTCCAGGCTCTCTCCGAAGTGCGGGTCTTTGAGGATCAGGCGATCGACTACGACGCCGGGAGGTTCCTGGACTTCGAGCGGATTGAGCGCCCCAACGGGATGGTTCATTTCTCCCGCGGCGCGGAGCGCCTAACCGTCCTCAACGTCAACCGCCGCCCACTTGAGCGGCTGACCGGCGCCGATCTGATCTACCACAACGAGACCCACGACAGTTTCGTCCTTGTCCAGTACAAGACGATGACTCGCGAGGGTGATCTCGGCGATACGCGCCTTGTCTATCGACCGGACTCCGACCGGAATCTCGCCGGCGAGCTAGAGCGGATGCGTGCGCTTGCTGAGGTCCCCGGCGATGGCAGCGCGGAGCAGTGGCGGCTGAACCCGGGCTTCTGCTTCATCAAGCTCTGCCGGCCGGTTCTCAATCTCGACTACCCCGAGCGGGAGCTAGTCGGAGGCATGTATCTGCCGCTTTCCTATTGGGACCTACTCGTCGCCTCGCCTGTCACCGTAGGCCCGCGAGGCGGCAGCGTGCTGAGCTACGAGACGGTCACGCGCCGCTTCGACAACTCTCTGTTCGTCCAGCTAGTTCGCGGCAGCTGGCTCGGCTCACGGGCGGAGACGACCGAGACGATCACTGATTTGGTCCTTCAGGGACTCGACGCCAACCGCTCGGTGACCGTCGCCTCGGCGTGGAGCGTCGCGCCGACGCAGGGCGAGCCGCAAGAGGAAGTGGCTCGGGGTCAATGATCCGGAGCCACAATCCACCAGAATCGCCCGGCATCCACAGGAATCTCTCCGCTTTCGCGGGAGCTGCTACGCTTGGGTAGTGAGCGCATTTTTCCCATTTTAGAGCGCTTTTCCAGCGCCTGGAACCCCGGAATCACAACACTCCGACCGACGACTGAAAATCGTGGTGTCGTGGGTTCGATTCCCACCCTCGCCATCGCCGCTCCCGGGCCCCGCGGGCACCGGAAGCTCAGGCTGACACGCCGGCCGTCTTACACACGCCGGTAGCGAACGTAGACCACGCGAGAGCCAAACGTCCGTGTCTCGACCAGCTCCAGGGTGATCCTCTCGTCCAGGGCCGGGAAGTAAGGCGTGCCTCCGCCCAGGACGACCGGGCTGACGAAGAGCCGGTACTCGTCGATGAGGCCCAGGCTGATGAAGGTGGAGGCCAGGCCAGCGCCGCCGACGGCCAGGTCCTTTCCTGGCTGTTCCTTCAGCTTGGCGAGCTCTTCGGCAACGCCGCCCCTGACCAGCCTGGCATTGCCCTCGACCTTCTCGAGGGTCTTCGAGAACACGATCTTCGGCAAGTTCTTCCAGATGCGGGCGAACTCGAGCTCGTGCTCCGCGGCCGACGGGTTCTCCTCAGCGGTCTCCCAGTACGCCATCTCCTCGTAAAGCCGCCGTCCGCAGAGGTGCGCGCCGATCTCCCGCGTCTGCTGGTTATGGAACCGATGCAGCTCCTCGTCCGGCGCCGACCAGTCGATCTCGCCGCCCGGCCCAGCGATGAAGCCATCCAGCGACACTCCCATCGAGTAGATCAGCTTGCGCATCACGGTCCTCCTTGGTTGGCGCCCATTCTTCCGTGATCTCCGCGATGCGGGTTTCCCGGTCCGGGACCGCGGCGCATCACCGATGGCGCCTCAGCTCCAGACGCCTAGCCTGGCATTGCCGACTGCGCGAGAGAAGCGCTTTCCCGCCGAGGAGGAACAGGGTCATGAGCGCGCCGAGTCGTCAATCGATGCCAGCCGCGGACGCGGCCTGGCTGCACATGGATCGTTCGACCAACCCGATGGTGGTGAACGGGCTGGTGACGCTCGGAGAGACGCCGGCGGTCGAAGCGGTGGCCGAGGTGATCGAGGAGCGGTTGGTGGGGCGGTATCCCCGCTTCGGGCAGCGCGTTGTCGATCAACTCGGCCGCGCCCCTGCGTTCGAGGACGATCCGTTCTTCGATCTCAGGAACCACCTGCACCGGCGGATGCTGCCGGCGCCCGGGGACCAGGGGGCGCTGGAGGCGATGGTCAGCGACCTGATCACCTCGCCGCTCGATCCCGGCAAGCCCCTCTGGCACGCCTTCTTGATCGAGGGGTACGACGGCGGCTCGGCGATGCTCTGGCGCATCCACCACTGCATCGCCGACGGGATCGCGCTCGCGCAGGTGATGCTGTCGATCACGGACCGGCCTGAGTCGGGCCGGCAGCGAGCGGCGCCGGCCCCGCCTGAGCACGGCATCCTCGCCCGGGCCACGGCGGCGCCCGGCGAGGCCGCCTCCGCGGCCCGGGCGCTCGCCGGCGCCGCGGTCCACGAGGGCGCGGAGTCGCTCGCCCACCCCCGGCATCTGCGCGAGCTCGCCGGCGCCGCCCTCCGCGACGTCTCCACGGCGGCGAAGCTCCTCGCCTCCCCCGCGGACGCGCCCAGCACGCTGCGCCGGCCGCTCTCGGGCGCGCGGCGGGTGGCGTGGTCGGCGCCCTTCCCGCTGGACCGGGTCAAGGACGCCTGCCACCGGCGCCGCGTCACCGTCAACGACATGCTGCTGAGCGCCCTCGCCGCCACCCTCGCCGAGAGCCTGAGGGGGGACGGCCTGCCGCGGGAGGAGATCCACGCGATGGTCCCGGTCAACCTGCGCCCGCTCGATCGGCCGGTCCCCGCCGACCTCGGCAACGACTTCGCCCTGATCCTGCTGGAGCTGCCGGTCGGCGACCTGCGGCCCGCCGAGCGCCTGCGCCAGGTGAACAGCCGCATGAACGCGATCAAGGACTCGCACGAGGCGCCGATCTCCTTCGGCCTCCTCAACGCGATCGGGATGACGCCGCCCTGGGTCGAGGACCGTCTGATCGGCTTCTTCACCGACAAGGCGAGCCTGGTCGTCACCAACGTCCCCGGCCCCAGCGAGCAGCTGAGCTTTGCCGGCGCCCCGGTCACCGGCGTCCTCGTCTGGGCCCCCTGCTCGGGCAGCATCGGAATGACCGTCAGCATCTTCAGCTACGCCGGCGAGGTCACCGTCGGCTTCATGGCCGACACCGCCCTCGTCCCGGACCCCGAGCCGCTGGCGCGCAGCTACGAGGCCGAGCTGGAGCGACTCTGCTGATCTACTCCCCGGCGGAAGCGCGCAACGGTCACCGAGACGAGGTCGGTGTGCTCGCCGGCGAGCGCGGTGAGGTCGGGATCGTGGTGGGCGCTGGGCCCCATCAGGGCGAGGCGGCGGGCGTCATCCTCGGAGAGGGCGATCTCGTACTCGACGGTGGCGGCGCCGGCGAGGTCGAACCACGGCTCGAGGCGCTCCGTGAGGCGGTCCAGCTTGTCCTCCTGAATGCCGATCAGGGTCAGCCGCTCGCGCAGGCGCTCGAGATGGCGGGGACCGGCGAGGGCGACGACCAGCCCACCGCCGGGCCGGGTGACGCGGCCGAGCTCGGGACCGGGCCTCGGGGCGAAGGCCGAGAGCACCAGGTCGGCGGCTGAGTCGCGGAGGGGGATCGCCTCTTCGACATCCGCGACGACGAAGCGGAGGTCGGGGTGGCGCCGGGCCGCGTGCGCGGCCGCCGCCTTGGAGAGGTCGAAGCCGAAGCCGCACCCGGGCCCTGAGCCACGCTCGCGCAGGGCGCGGACCACCGCGTCGAGGTAGTAGCCGGTTCCGGAGCCGACCTCGGCGACGACTGTCGCTCGGGCGGTGGCCTCGGCGGCTCCCGCCGCCGCCTCTCCCGCCGCCTCCTCGGGTCCGCACACCGCCTCGACCGCCGCCGCCCGAACCGCCGCGGCGATCGGCTCGTAATGGCCCGTCGCCAGGAACTCCGCCCGCGCCCGCACCATCTCCGCCGTGTCGCCGACCCGTCCGCGACCGCCGCTCCTCCGCGTCAGGTTGAGATACCCCGACCGCGCGTAGTCGAAGGAGTGGCCCTCGGGGCAGCGAGCGCTGCCGCCGGCGTCGGCGAGCGGACTTGCGCACACCGGGCACGACAGAAGTGTGGTGCAGGGCTCGCGGTTATCCACTCGGGGGTCGCCGACTCGACCTCGGTCCTCGGCCGCACCATACTTCCACCCAGGACCATGCCGGCCTCGATCCCAGCGATTGCGCGCAGTCGCCTCCCCGAGCTCCTCGCCCGCGAGGAAACCCTGTTCGCCGAGCGTCACCCGCGCTCGCGCGAGCTCTTCGAGCAGGGGTCCGCGGCGCTCCTTGCCGGGGTCCCGATGAGCTGGATGTCGCGCTGGGCCGGCCCGCACCCCGTCTACCTCGACCGCGCCGAGGGGGCCGAGGTCCTCGACGTCGACGGCAACGCCTACGCGGACCTCTGCCTCGGCGATACCGGGGCGATGGCCGGCCACGCCCCGGCGCCGGTTCTGGAGGCCGTGCGCGAGCGCTACGCGAGCGGGGCCACGGCGATGCTGCCGACTGCGGACGCGGGCTGGGTCGCAGAGGAGCTGAGCCGCCGCTTCGGGACGCTGCGCTGGCAGTTCACCCTCACCGCCACCGACGCCAACCGCTTCGCGATCCGCGTCGCCCGCCATCTCACCGGGCGGCCGAAGGTCCTGGTCTTCAACTACTGCTACCACGGCACCGTCGACGAGAGCTTCGCGACGCTGCGCGGCGGCGAGGTCGTCGCCCGCGAGGGCAACGTCGGGCCGCCCGTCCCGCTGGCGGAGACGACGCGAGTGGTCGAGTTCAACGACCTGGCGGGCCTCGAGCGCGAGCTGGCGGTGGGCGACGTCGCCTGCGTCCTGACCGAGCCGGCGCTAACCAACATCGGCATCGTCCTGCCAGACGAGGGCTTCCACGACGGCCTGCGCGAGCTGACCGCCGCCGCCGGGACGCTGCTCGCGATCGACGAGACCCACACGCTCAGCGCCGGCCCCGGCGGTTGCACGCGCCGCTGGGGCCTGCGGCCCGACATGGTCACGCTCGGCAAGGCGATCGCCGGCGGCGTCCCGGCCGGCGCCCTCGGGATGAGGCCGGAGCTTGGGGCGCGCCTGCTCGGCGCACCCGACGCCGACGTCGAGGACACCGGCGGCGTCGGCGGCACCCTCGCCGGCAACGCCCTCTCCCTCGCCGCGGCCCGGGCCACGCTGGCCGAGGTGCTCGACGACTCCGCCTGGGAGCGCACCGAGCCGCTGGCCGCCCGCCTCGTCGCCGCGGTCGAGGAGGCGCTGCGTCGCCACGGGGTCGGCTGGCACATCGTCCAGCTCGGCTGCCGGGCCGAGTACCGGTTCTCGCCCGAGCCGCCTCGCAACGGCGGCGAGGCCGCGGCGCTCGGCGACCCCGAGCTGGAGCGCTACCTGCACCTCTACGCGCTCAACCGCGGCGTCTTGATCGCGCCCTTCCACAACATGGCGCTGATCTGCCCGGCGACGCGGGCGGAGCACGTCGACCGCCACACCGAAGCGTTCGACGGCGCCTTGCGCGAGCTGCTCTCAGCCTGAGCGCGGAGCGGCCGCGGTCAGCCCCCGGTCGCCGAGAAGTGCTGGAAGTCCTTCGGCCAGGTCCAGTCGCCGCCCCACTCCCAGCCGGCATCGGCGAACGCCTCCACGACCGGGCCCTCCCGGTGGATCAGCCCGGGGACCCGGCGGGAGCGGTCGGCGAAGCGGGCGCCGGCCGGCGGCGAGACGTAGCCATCGCCGCTCGCGTAGGGGTTCTCGATCGGGTTGACGTCGATCGCCCGGCCGTAGGCGTGCTCGGACCAGCGGTCGGTGCCGGAGACGAAGCGGCAGTTGAAGGCGGAGGTGTTGTCGGCGTCCATGCTGTGGTGGTCGTCGGCGCCGTAGGCGTCGACGAGGCGCATCCGCCGGATCGGGAAACGCAGCCGGTAGAGCTTGCGCATGACGCCGAGCATCTCCTGGGCGGAATCGCGGTTGACGACCAACCGGCCGCGATGGACATCGCCGTCGAATCCCCAGTGGCTGACGCTGAGCAGGCGCAGCTCGTCGAGGCCGACCGGGCAGCCGCGGTGCCAGGAGACGCCGGTCATCCGCTGCCTCGTCTCGGGATCGATCGGCGCCGCGTGGCCGCGGAAGTGCGGGGAGGTGTCGGCCCGCGGGGCGGCTTCGGTCGGTGGGGAGGTAGCCGCTCGCGGCGCGCTCGGCACCGAGCTGCCGAGCAGCGTCAGGGCGGCGATGCCGAGCGCGAGCAGGCTCACCTGGCGGCGCCCGCTATTTCGCCTGCGTGACCGCAAACGCAACCGAGACCGTGGACGCCGGGGTGCAGTCGGGATCCCCGAAGACTTTGGCGGAGATGGTCTGGGTGACGCCGGGGCTGGTCAGGCCGATCGGGGCGGTCGCGCCGGTAACCGGCAAGAGGCCGGTCGGGAACTCCGGGGTCGGGGCGAAGGCGACGACGAGAAGGGCGCCTTCGGCCACGTCCCACTGGCTGCCGTTGACGAAGGGGACGACCCTGGCCGCGCATGCTTCTTCGCCGACGCGGCCGAGGTTTTCGCCCTTGGCTTCGACGCTGAGGAAGTCGACTGCTTCGGCGGTCGGGGTGAAGCTGGTGGTGCCGGTGAGGGTGACGGTCACCGGAGCGGAGCCGGACGCCGGGACCGGCCCGCCGCTGGCCCTGGCGATCACGTTGGCGCCCGTCGCGAGTTTGGCGAAGGTGACCGCGCCATCCTTGATCTTCGCCGTGGTCACGGCTTTGGCCCGGATTTTCGCCGTGGTCACCGCGTTGCGCTTGATCTTGCCGGCGCTGACCGAGTTCGCCTTCAGCTTCTTGGCGCCGATCTTCCCCGACGCCCAGACGACCCCGCCGCTGAGGGCCAGGAACAGGGCCAGCGTCGCGATCACGTTGGCGTAGGTCAGTCGCCGCCTCACCGCTTCCATGCGTGCCTCCTTGGCTGCGTTCGCTCGAAGCCTCTTCAGCCAAAATAGCGGCGCCACGACCAGAATGTGGACATTCGGCTGTCCTGCGGCGCTGATAGGAGCTTCTGTAATGCGGATGCCTCGACTCGACCGGCGGGAGCTGGCGGCTATCTACGCCGGTGGGGTGGTCGGGGCGCTGGCCCGGGTCGGGCTGGCTGAGGCGGCGCCGCACGGAGCCGCCGCCTGGCCCTGGGCGACCTTCGCCGCCAACATGGCCGGGGCGCTGCTGCTCGGCTACTTCGTCACCCGGCTGCAGGAGCGCCTGCCGCCGTCGAGCTACCGGCGGCCGTTCCTCGGCACCGGGCTGTGCGGGGCGCTGACCACCTTCTCGACCCTGCAGCTGGAGCTGTTCGACATGCTCGAGGCTGGGCGGCTGGGGCTGTCGGCGGCCTACGTCGCGGCGACGCTGGCCGGCGGCTTCGCCTGCGTCCACCTGGCGACGGCGGCGGTGCGGCGCACGAGGACGGCCCGGTGAGCGCCGCCGCCTGGATCGCGGTGGCGCTGCTCGGCGGGGTCGCGGCGCTGGCCCGCTTCGTGCTCGACGCGGCGATCTCCGAGCGGTTCGCCGGCCCGTTCCCGGCCGGGACGCTGGCCGTCAACCTCAGCGGCGCCGCCCTCCTCGGCCTGCTCGCCGGCGCCGCCCTGCACGGCACCGCGCTGACCGTCGTCGCCGGCGGCGGCCTCGGCTCCTACACCACCTTCTCGACCTGGATGTTCGAGTCCCACCGGCTCGGCGAGGTCGGCGACGCGCGGGCGCTCTGGCTCAACATCGTCCTCTCACTGCTCGCCGGGCTGGCGGCGGTGGCGCTCGGCCACTGGCTCGGAGGCCTGCTGTGACGGCTGCGGCGGGGGGCGACGCCCTCAAGCTCGTCTTCTACTTCGGCGAGCACGACCGCCACCGCGGCCGCTTCCTCTCGGAGGCCGTCCTCGACCGCTTCGAGCGCCACCGGCTCGCGGCCGGCGTGCTGCTGCGGGGTGTCGAGGGCTTCGGCGCGCACCAGCGCCTCCAGACCGACCGCCTGCTCTCGCTCTCGGAGGACCTGCCGCTCGTCGCCACCGCGGTCGACCGCCCGGAGAGGATCGAGGCCGTCGCCGCCGAGCTGGCCGGGCTCGCCGGCAAGGGCCTGCTGACCCTGGAGCGTGCGCGGCTCGCGGGAAGCGATCGCCGTCCCGAGGACGAACCCCACGGCGAGGTGAAGCTGACGGTCTATCTGGGACGGGGCGCTCGGCGCGGAGGCATGCCCGCCCACGTCAGCGTCGTCGCGGCCCTGCACCGCCACGGCGTCGCCGGGGCGACGGCGCTGATCGGCGTCGACGGCGCCGCCGCGGGGCGCCGGCTCCGCGCCCGCTTCCTCTCCGCCAACAGCTGGGTGCCGGCGCTGGTCGTCGCGGTCGGCCGGCGCGAGCGGATCGCCGCCGCGCTTCGCGAGCTGGAGAGCGAAGGCGACCCAGCCCTGGCGACCCTCGAGGCGGTGCGGGTCTGCCGCCGCGACGGCACCGCGTTGGCGCTCCCACCCGACCCGCCTCCAGCGTTCCGTGGTTCCTCATCGACCGATGTGGTGCAAGAGGAACCACGGACCGGACCCTGGACCAAGCTCAGCGTCTACTGCTCGGAGCGCTCCGAGCACGAGGGGCACCCGCTGTACCTGGAGCTGATCCGCCGCCTCCGGGCCGAGGGAGCGGCGGGCGCCACCGCGCTTCGCGGCGTCTGGGGCTACCACGGCGACCATGCCCCCCACGGCGACCGCCTGATGGCACTGCGCCGCCACGTCCCCGTCCTCACCACGCTGATCGACACTCCCTCGCGAAGCGAGCGCTGGTTCGAGATCGCCTCCGAGCTGACCGCGGAGACCGGTCTGCTGACCGCGGAGTCCGTTCCCCGGATCTTTACTTTGTAATCACTCCAAATTGGATAGGCTGGCCATGTGACCCGAACTGCATCAAGTTCCCCACCTGGCAGATGGAGAGGTTGATGCAGTTCGCGCTCGCCAGTAGGGAGCAGATCGCCGAGCAGCTGCGCCGCCGCGGGCTGCGCGCGACCGGGCCGCGGGTCTCCGTCTACGCCGCGGTCGAGAGCCTTCCCGGCCACCCCGACGTGCAGGAGATCCTCGCCCGGGTCCACGAAAGCGGCGACCCCGTCTCCACCCAGGCGGTCTACGACTGCCTCGCGACCCTCGCCTCCGCCGGCCTGCTGCGGCGGATCGAGCCGGCCGGCAGCCCGGCTCGCTACGAGACCCGCGTCGGCGACAACCACCACCACATCGTCTGCCGGGCTTGCGGCGCGACCCGGGACGTCGACTGCGTCGCCGGCGCCGCGCCTTGCCTCGAGCCCGGCAGCGCCGGCGGCTTCGCCGTCGACGAGGCCGAGGTGACCTTCTGGGGCCTGTGCCCCGAGTGCCAGGCGGCAGCGACCCCGGCCGCCGCCAGTACCCAAGCCTGAGATACAGAAAGCCAGATAACCGTAGGAGGACCAAAGAGCATGAGCGACGAGAAGAAGCGACCCAGGACCACCACCGACTCCGGCGTCCCGCTGGCGAGCGACGAGCGCTCGCTGACCGTCGGCGAGCAGGGCCCGATCGTCCTCCACGACCACGCCACCGTGGCGAAGATGCAGCACTTCAACCGCGAGCGGGTCCCCGAGCGCGTCGTCCACGCCAAGGGCAGCGGTGCCCACGGCTTCTTCGAGGTGACCGAGGACGTCTCCCAGTTCACCAAGGCGGGCCTCTTCCAGCCCGGGGCGCGGACGCCGATGTTCGCTCGCTTCTCGACCGTCGCCGGCGAGCAGGGCTCCCCCGACACCGCCCGCGACCCGCGCGGCTTCGCGCTCAAGTTCTACACCGAGGAAGGCAACTACGACCTGGTCGGCAACAACACCCCGGTCTTCTTCATCCGCGACGCCTCCAAGTTCTCCGACTTCATCCACTCCCAGAAGCGGCTGCCCGACACCGGCATGCGCTCCAACGACATGCAGTGGGACTTCTGGACCCTCTCGCCGGAGAGCGCCCACCAGGTGACGATCCTGATGACCGACCGCGGCACCCCGCGCACCCTGCGCCACATGAACGGGTACGGCAGCCACACCTACTCCTGGATCAACGCCTCTGGGGAGAAGTTCTGGATCAAGTACCACTTCAAGACGGCTCAGGGGATCGAGAGCTACACCGAAGCGGAGGCGGTCCAGATGGCGTCGGAGGACCCCGACGCCCACCGCCGCGACCTGCGCGCCGCGATCGACGGGGGCAACGCTCCCGAATGGCGGCTGGAGATCCAGGTGATGCCGTTCGAGGAGGCGGCCGACTACCGCTTCAACCCGTTCGACCTGACCAAGATCTGGCCGCACGGGGACTACCCGCCGATCCAGGTAGGCCGGATGGTGCTCGACCGCAACCCGGAGCACTTCTTCGCCGAGGTCGAGCAGGCGGGCTTCTCGCCGTCGAACTTGGTGCCGGGGATCGGGCTCAGCCCCGACAAGATGCTGATGGGCCGCATCTTCTCCTACCACGACACCCACCTGCACCGGATCGGCACCAACTACGAGCAGCTGCCGATCAACTCGCCCAAGGTCGAGGTCCACTCCTACAACCAGGACGGCCCGATGACCTACCACCACTCAGGCGACCAGCCGCCCTACGCGCCGAACTCCTACGGCGGCCCGGTCGCCGACGCGGAGAGCGGCGCCGACCTGACCTGGTCGGTCGAGGCGGCCGAGATCGGCCGCTACGCCAACACCAAGCACGCCGAGGACGACGACTTCGGCCAGGCCGGGACCCTCTACCGCGAGGTGATGGACGACGCCGACCGCGATCACCTGGTCGAAAACATCGTCGGCCACGCCAGCGCCGAGGTCAGCGCCGAGGTCCAGGACCGCGTCGTCGCCTACTGGACCCAGGTCGACGCCGAGCTTGGGTCGCGCGTGGGCAGCGGCCTGCTGGGCAGCGACGGCGGCGCCACTCCGCCGAAGGTCGAGGTTCCCAGCAACGTCTGAGGCCGTCTCTAATTTGGGTCGGGATATGCCAGAGCAGACGGCTATCCCGACCCCGATCGAACGGGTCGCCCTGCGCGATCTCGAGGACGGCCAGCGGGTGCGCGGGGTCTACGCGGTTCGCGAGCGCGAGCTGCGCCGCAAGCGCAACGGCGAGCCCTGGCTGCGACTCTCGGTCGGCGACGCCAGCGGCACGGCGGAGGCGGTCTCCTGGGAGGACGCGGAGGCCCGCTACGCGGCCGCCGCTCCGGGCAGTCCCGTCCTCGTCACCGGCGTCTTCGAGAACAGCGAACGCTGGGGCGCCAAGATCAAGGTCGCCGAGCTGCGCGAGGCCGAGCCGCACGAGTACACGACCGAGGACCTCGCCGCCGAGTCCCAGGTCTCCCTGGAGCTGCTCGAGCGCGACCTGCGGGCGCTGCTCGCCACGGTCCAGGACCCGCAGCTGCGGGTCCTGCTCGACCTCTTCTTCGGCGAGGACTCGCCCACATGGGCCCGCTTCCGCGACGCCCCGGCGGCGAAGGTCTACCACCAGGCCTACCGCCACGGGCTGCTCGAGCACACCCTCTCCGTCGCCCAGGCGGTCTCCGCCGCCGCCAACTTCTTCCCCGGCATCGACCGCGACGTCGCCGTCACCGGCGCCCTCCTGCACGACATCGGCAAGACCGTCGCCTACAACGACGACCCGCTGGCGATCGACCTCACCGACGCCGGCCGCCTCCAGGGCGAGATCCCGCTCGGCTACTACACGGTGCGCCGGGCGATCGAGGAGATCCCCGGCTTCGACCCCTCGCTCGGCCAGGCCGTCCTCCACATCATCCTCAGCCACCATGGCTCGCTCGAGCACGGCTCCCCGGTCGTGCCCGCCACCCGCGAGGCGGTCCTGGTCCACATGATCGACAACCTCGGCGGCCGCCTCGGCAGCTTCGACCGCCTCGAGCGCCAGCTCCCCGCCGGCGAGTCCTGGTCGGGCTTCGATCGGGCGCTCTCCGGCTCGGCCTATTTCGGCGCCCGCGCCGCCTGAAGCTCTGAGGATCCCTCAGTACTTGCGCGTGCACCGCTGAATGCGGTTCACGTTCTGATTCGCCCGCTTGATGCAGCGGACCAGCTTCTTCGGGTGGCCGTCTTTCTGCGCCGTGTGGAAGGAGCGGCGGATCTCGCGCTGGACCTGCTTGTTGACTTCTTCGATCGTGCCGCTGATGTCGTCCAGCCCGTTGCCGCCGAACGATTTTTCGAAGCTGCTGTTGGTGGTCTTGATCGCGTCGCTCGTCGTCTTCAGGACGGGCTTGACGATGAAGAAGTAGGCCGCCGCGAGGATCCCGACCGTCACCAATAGCCGGATGATCCCGGAAGTCAGGCTCCCGAACAGGTTGCGCAGGATGTCCATGGCGTTCGTCGCAGACTATCCTGCCCAACGTGGCGAAGGACACCGAGAAGCTGATTCGCCAGCTCTCGTTGATCTCGTTCCTGATGGCCCAGGGCAGGCCTGTATCGGCGCTCGAGATCAAGCGAGAGGTGGAGGGCTACAGCGACATGAACGACGACGCGTTCGCGCGTCGTTTCTATGCCGACCGGGCGGAGCTGGAGAGCCTTGGCATCCTGCTCGGGGTCGAGAAGCCCGGCGAGGGCTTCTTCGAGGCCGAGCTGTACTCGCTGCCGCCGGAGAACTTCTACCTCGACGCGATCAAATTCTCCGACGACGAGCTGGCGGCGCTGAGCACGGCGCTGCTGCTGCTGACCGACGGGGGCTTCGCCTACGCCGAGCCGCTGCGGCTGGCCCTGCAGCAGGTCGCCTGGGGACATCCCAACCCGCTCAAGGAGGCCGAGCGGGCGCCGGTCGAGATGGCGATGACCGCCTCCGCCGGCGGCCGCGACCTCTCCCAGCGCCTCTCCAAGATCGAGACCGCGATCTCGCGCCGCAAGACGATCGAGTTCACCTATTACACGATGGAGCGGGGCGAGACCGAGAAGCGCAAGGTCGACCCCTACCACCTGGTCTTCCGCGGCGGCCAGTTCTATTTGATCGGCCTCTCGCACGAGCGCGACGCGGTGCGGGTCTTCCGCCTCTCGCGGATCCAGGGCAAGGTCGGCTACGCCTCCAAGGCCGAGCACGACTTCTCCCCGCCCGAGGACTTCGACCGCCGCGACTACGGCAGCCGTGCCGACTGGCAGCTGGGGGAGACCAGGGGGACGGCGAAGATCTTCATCCGCGAGCGGATCGCCTGGCTGATCGAGCGCGACTTCGGCAGCTACGGCGAGTTGCGCGAGGCCAAGAAGTCAGACGGCGCGCCCGGCAAGGGCAAGGTCTTCGAAACCAGCTACGCCTCCGATCGCGAGCTGATCGCCTGGGTGCTGCGCTGGCGCCAGAACGCCCAGGTGCTGGCGCCCGACGACCTGCGCGAGGAGGTCGAGGGGCGGCTGGCGCTGCTGCGCGACCGCCACCAGAACGGCTTCGAACCGGCCGAGATCGTCGACCGGCCGCTGCGCGACGAGCCGCGCCGGGCGCGCTCCAACGGCCGCGGCGAGGCGGCGATCCGGCCCGAGCGCTTCGCCCGTCTCGTCACTCTGGCGGGGATGCTGATCGACGCCGCGAAACGCGGCGAGCGGCTGCAGATCGCCGACCTGCGCCAGCGGCTGGAGCTGACCGACGAGGAGCTGCGCGAGGACGTCGAGCTGCTCAACGTCGTCAACTTCGGCGGCGGCACCTACGTCCTCTACGCGGAAATCCTCGGCGAGGAGATCGAGGTCGACTCCGAGCCCTACGGCGACAACTTCGCCCGCCCGGCGCGGCTGCTGCCGCTGGAGGCGAAGGCGCTGGTGGCGGCGATCGACCTCTTCGGCGAGCACCTGCCCCAGAGCGACCTGCAGTCCGCCCGCCGCAAAATCGTCAAGGCGCTCGGCCACGACCCCTCCAAGGAGGGCCTGGAGATCGCCTCGGCCGGCGGCGGGGACGCCGCGGTGGCGCGGATGGTCAACGACGCGATCGCCGCCAGCAAGATCCTGGAGCTCAGCTATTACAAGGAGAACGAGGACCAGTTCACCGACCGCCGCGTCGAGCCCTACCGGCTCGAGAACGGCAAAGAGGGCTGGTACGTCGAGTGCTACGACCTGACCAAAGGCGGCGTCCGCCACTTCAAGCTCGACCGGGTCAAGGAGGCAAGCCTCTCCGAGGAGAGCTTCGAGCCGCGCCCCGAGGTCGAGGAGCTGGCCGGAGTCGAGGGCTGGATGACCCACGGCGAGGTGCCGACCGCCGAGGTCGCGCGGGTCTGGGTCTCCCCCGAGCGGGCGCGCTGGCTGCGCGAGGAGCGCACCGTGGTCGAGGAGCTGGCCGACGGCGCCGTCGTCGTCGAGCTTCCCTACGCCGGCAAGCCGTGGCTGGTGCGGGAGATCCTGCGCGGCGCCGGCGACCTGGTCGTGCTCGAGCCAGAGGACGCGCGCGAGGCGATCGCCAAGGAGATCGCGAGCTGAACGTGGGTCGTGGCGCGGCGAAACCTACGTTTCCGTCCGTATAGGAGGAAAATGCAGGTCTCGTCCGCGCCAGGGCATCCCGACGTCATCCGCATCGTCGCGCCCAACCCGGGGCCGATGACGTTGGAAGGGACGAACACCTACGTCTACGGCGCCGATCCCTGCGTCGTCATCGACCCCGGCGACGACGACCCCGCCCATCTCGACGCGATCCGCTCCGCGGCCGCCGGGCGCGGCGGGATCGGGCTCGTCCTGCTGACCCACTCCCACCGCGACCACAGCGAGGGCGCCGACCAGCTCGAAGCGGAGGTGGTGTTGCCGAGCGGTGGCGAGGTCCACGCCGGCCTCCGCGTCCTCGCCACCCCCGGCCACGCCGCCGACCACGTCTGCTTCATCGCCGCGAGCGGCGTCTGCTTCGCTGGCGACCTCGTGCTCGGGCTGGGCTCGACGATCGTCCCGCCCGGCGGCGGCTCGCTCGCCGCCTACATGGACTCCCTGCGTCTGCTCCAGGAGGAGGCGCTCGAGCTGATCGCCCCCGGCCACGGCCCCTGGGTCACCGACCCCGCCGCCAAGCTCGCCGAATACGTAGGGCACCGCGAGATGCGCGAGCGCCGCCTCCTCGCCGCCCTCGAAAGCGGCGAGCGCTCCCGCGCGGCGCTGCTCTCCCAGGTCTGGTCCGACGTCCCGATGGAGCTGCTGCCGATGGCGGCGATGGCGATGGAGGCCCACCTCGAAAAGCTTGAGGCGGAGGGCCGGCTGCCGGGCGACCTGCGGGAGTAGCTAGCCGCCGAGGTACGCGCGACCGCGAAGCCGCCGCCGGTCGCCAGGCGCGGGCTGGAGACCAGTCCGCCGACCAGGATCCGCCCGCTTGCGTCGACGATCACCTGGGTCGCGTAGCTGTCGGTTGGCCCGCCGAAGCCGGTCTTCACGGATCCGTGCCGTCCGAAGGAGCGTCCATCGCGCCGTCAGGCAGCAGTCGCATCGCCAGCTGCTGCGCCTCGTGCTTCCCCGTGTTGCGCCGGGACCCGAGCAGGAGGATCTTGCCGGACGGCGCCAGGGCGGCGACCGGGGCGCTCCTGTACCCGACCGAGCGGAAGCCGGAGAAGCCGAATCCGGGGACGAGATTGCCGTTGGTATCGAAGCTGCTCAGTGCCACCGGTGGCCCCGACCTGCCGGAGCAGCTGAACTTGGCGGAGCCGACGGCGAAGAGGTTCCCGCCAGGGAAGAGGTGTCCCTGCGCGAAGGAGGACAGGTCGGCGATCTGCCGCAAGCCGCCGTCGCCGAAGCTCGGGTCCGGAGCACCCGATTCAGTCAGGCGGGCGATGAAGCGGTGGAGACGGCCCTTTCGATTTCGTAGCAGCCGACGACTTCCGAGACCGAGCCCCCGGTCAGGACCGGTCGTCCCTGCGAGTCCACGACCGGGCTGCGGAGACCGACCGAGGCCGCCTTGTATCGGTTCGGACCGATCTGCGGCGGTTCGATCCCGAAGTTGGTGATCAGCGTGCCTTCGTTGCCGAAGCTGCGATCGACAGAGCCGTTGCCGGGGTTTTCGGCCGGGAACGCGATCGCCGCCTTACTGCCCCTCCCGAAGCTCGGGTCGAGCCGGCCCGGGTCACAGCATCCCCCTTCTCCGTAGCGTTGAGAACCTCCGACCAGTTTATGTGACATGCACCGACCCAAAATCCCTGGATCGGCGAACTGGCTGGACAGCCAGTCTGATAAACACTCCGCATGGGAAGGCGTCGTAGTCAGCACAGGGTGGCCAAGGCGGGGCTTCTCGCCGGCGCGGCCGGCACCGGGCTTGCGGCCGTCACTGCCGCGGCGGCATGGCACTGGCTGGCGCGGCGGCCGCTGCCGAAGCAGAAGGGGACGATCGAGCTGGACGGGCTCGAAGGCCCGGTGCGGGTGCGCCGCGACCGCTGGGGCGTCCCCCACATCGATGCCTCCAATCGCGCCGACCTCTACTTCGCCCAGGGCTTCTCCCACGGGCAGGACCGGCTCTGGCAGATGGACTTCTACCGCCGCGTCGTCCGCGGCCGGGTATCCGAGATGGCCGGCCCCGAGGGGCTACCGGTCGATCGCCTCATGCGCACGCTCGGAATCCGCCGCGTCGCCGAAGGCGAGGAGGCGGCCCTCGACCCCGAGCTGCGGGCCCTGCTGGAGCGCTTCTGCGAGGGGGTCAACGCCGCCGCCGCGGACGCCTCGGCACCGCCGTTCGAGATGCAGCTGCTGCGGCTCGAGTTCGAGCCCTGGCAGCCGGTCGACATCCTCAGCCTCGGCAAGCTGCTCGCCTTCGGCCTCTCGACCAACTGGGAGCGGGAGCTGCTGCGCGCCGACATGCTGCGCGAGCTCGGGCCGGAGCTGACCGCCCGCCTCGACCCGACCTATCCCGCCGACAACCCGGTCGTCACCCAGGAAGCGTGGAGTGGCGACGGCCTCGCGATCGTCGAGCAGATCGACGCCGTGCGGCGCTCGATGGGGCTGGCGGCGGAGGCAAGCGGCTCCAACAACTGGGCCGTCAGCGGCGCCCTCAGCGCCACCGGGTCGCCGCTGATCGCCGGTGACCCGCACCTGCCCCCGAGCATGCCGGGCATCTGGTACCAGGTGAGCCTGCGCCAGGGCGATCGCTTCGTCCGCGGCGCCTCGATGCCGGGGATGCCGGGCGTCTACATGGGCCAGAACAACGACGTCTGCTGGACCTTCACCAACGTCATGGCTGATGTCCAGGACCTCTTCGTCGAGCGGATCGAGGGCGACCGCTACCTGTTCGAGGACGAGTGGCGCCCGCTGGAGACCGTGCGCGAGGAGATCGCCGTCAAGGGGCGGACAGAGCCGGTCGTGCTCGACGTGCGCAGCACCCACCACGGCCCGATCGTCAACGAGGCGCTCGGCGCCGACGAGGCCGAGCCGCTGGCGCTGAGTTGGCAGACGCTGAGCGAACCGACCGCCTTCGCCGGCATGTTCGAGCTGCTCGACATCGGCACCGGCCCCGAGCTGGTCGCGAAGCTCGAGGCCCACACCTCGCCTGCCTCGAACCTCGTCTGGGCCGACCGCCACGGCTCGATCGGCTACAAGCTGATCGGCCGCCTGCCGCTGCGGCGCGGCGGCTGCCCTGACCTGCCGAAGCCGGGCTGGAGCGGGGAGTTCGAGTGGGAGGGGACGGTCCCCTACGACGAGCTGCCGGAGGTCGTCGACCCCGAGAGCGGGTTCCTCGTCACCGCCAACAACCGCATCGTCGGCGACGACTACCCCCACCACATCACCAGCGAATGGCTGGACGGCTTCCGCGCCAAGCGGATCGAGCAGCTGCTCAGGGAGAGCGAGGAGCACGACATCGCCGGCTTCGAGGCGATGCAGTCCGACAACCTCTCGCTGCCCGGGATCGAGGCGGCGCGCCGGCTGGGCCGCCTCTCACCGCGCGGCCAGCGCGAGCTCAGCGCGATCGAGCGGCTGCGCAGCTGGGACGGCCGGCTCGACCCCGGCACGATCGCCGGCACGATCTACCAGGCCTTCCTGCTGCGCCTGGCGCGCGAGGTCGCACGGGCCGCGATCGGCGACCGCGACCTCTCCGAGCGCTGGCTCGACCGCGCCGACAACGGCTTCATGCCCCACATCACCTCGCCCTGGCGCTGGCACTCGCACCTGATGGGCCTCTGGGAGGAGGGCGACGAGGAGCTGATCGGCCGCCCCTGGGACGAGCTGGTCCTCGAGGCCCTGGCGGGCGCCCTCGACGACCTCGAGGAGCGCTTCGGGCCCGACCCCGAGGCCTGGCGCTGGGGCCACGTGCACGAGATGGAGTTCCCGCACCCGCTCGGCGACGCCAACCCGCTGCTGCGCCGGCTGCTCAACCGCAGCCTGCGGGCCGGGGGCGCACAGGAGACCGTGAGCCAGATCGCCTACGACCCCAACAACCCCTACAAGGCCGTCTGGGCGCCGAGCTGGCGGATGGTCGCCGACCCGACCGACCCCGACCGCTCGCGCTGGCAGATGTTCACCGGCCAGTCCGGGCACCCCGCCAGCCCCCACTACGACGACCTCCAGCCTGACTGGCTCGAGGGCCGCACCCAGCCGATGAGCGGCGAGGGGCCGTGGCGGGAGCTTGACCTAGTCCCGAGCGCCTAGCCGCGAGTCGCTCGCGCCGGCGGCGGCCGTGACCGCCTCGACGATCGCGGCTGGCGCCTTCTGCGGCGAGCCGGCATCGAACGGAGGCCGGGGGTCGTACTCGATCGCCAGCTGGACCGATTCGGCGACCTCCGGGCCGGCCTCGCGGCCGACCAGGTGCAGGGCCATGTCGATCCCGGCGGAGACGCCGGCGGCGGTCATCACCTTGCCGTCCTCGACGAAGCGGCCGCCCACCGGGTCGGCGCCGTAGCCCCGCAGCGGCTCCAGGTAGAGCCAGTGGCCGGTCGCCCGCTTGCCCTCGAGCAGGCCGGCGGCGCCGAGCAGGAGGGAGCCGGTGCAGACCGAGGTGGTCCAGGTGGTCTGGCGGTCGACGTCGCGCAGCCAGCCGAGCAGCCCCTCGTCCTTCAGCAGAGGCCGGTTCCCGGCGCCGCCCGGGATCAGGACGATGTCCGGGTCCGCTACTTCCGCCAGCGCGCGGTCGGCGCTGAGCCCGAGGGCGCCGCTGTCGGTTCGCACCTCGCCCCGTTCCTTGGCGACGAACTCGACCTCCCAGCCGGGAACCGAGCGAAGCACCTCGTAGGGGCCGACCGCGTCAAGCGCGGTGAGTCCATCGAAGATCAGGATCGCGGTCTTCACGGCCCAATTGTCGCCCCCTGAAGCCTTTTGGTGCCGATAGGCCCCAAGATCCCTCAGTGGTTCGCGACTCCGGCCCTCGCGTAGAGTCCCGCGGGTGAGTCGCCGCGACGAGATGAAGCTCAGCGACGCCGAGCTGGCGGAGCTGATGGACGCCGAGCGGGTCGCGGTCGTCTCCAGCCTCGGGCCGCGTGGCTGGCCGCACTCGACGCCGCTCTGGTTCGTGGTCCGCGAGGGCGAGGTCTGGATCTGGACCTACGCCAAGTCGCAGAAGGTCCGCAACCTCGAACGCGACCCGCGGGCAACGGTGCTGATCGAGGCCGGCGAGGACTACTCGGAGCTGCGGGGGGCGATGATCGAGACCGAGGCGGTGCTCCATCGTGACTTCGAGACGGTGCTCGGCTTCGCCGAAGAGCTGGCGCTGCGCTACGGCGGCAGCCTCGCCTCGCTCGGCGCCGACGCCAAGGCAGGGCTCGAAGCCCAGGCGCCGAAACGGGTCGCGATCCAGTTCAAGCCGCTGCGCACGGCGACCTGGGACCACCGCAAGCTCGGCGGCACCTACTGAGCCGGCGGTGGGCCGCGACATTCGGCCCGTGGCCGTGTTCCAACCTGACCCAACCGCTACCGTTCCCAGCTCGATGAAACGACGCCTCACAGCCCTCCTCCTCACGGTCTGCCTGGCCGGTGCCCTCCTGATCGGAGTCCAGGCCGGGTCGGCGAAGCTGCCCCCGGGCGCGCCGAAGGGGTTCTTCGGGATCGGCCCGCAGACGGGCGTCACCCAGGAGGACGCCAGCTACATGAGGGCGGGCGGGATCGAAAGCATTCGCGTCCCCGTCTCCTGGGCGGCGATCCAGCCGACGAGGAACGGCGGCTACGACTGGGCCGGTCTGGACGAAGCGGTGGAGACCGCCACCCGCGCCGGCCTGCGCGTGCTCCCCTTCCTCTACACCACGCCGCGCTGGCTGGCTGGGAACTGGCGCACGCTGCCGGTCAACAACGGCAAGCAGCGGTCGGCATGGCAGGCATTCCTGAGAGCGGCCGTCGAACGCTACGGCCCGGGCGGCGACTTCTGGAACGAGCACGCGCCAGGGGCCGTCCAGTACGAGCCGGCGATCGGCGCCCCGCTGCCGATCCGCACCTGGCAGATCTGGAACGAGGCCAACTTCTTCTACTTCGCCCACCCGGTCTCCCCGGCCCGCTACGCGAAGCTGGCGATGATCTCCGGCGGCGCGATCAAGTCCGTCGACCCCAGCGCCCAGGTCGTCCTCAGCGGGCTCTTCGGCGAACCGACGGCGAAGGGCGCGCGGGGGATGGACGCGACCGACTTCCTCAGCGCCGTCTACCGCAAGCCGGGCATCAAGAGCCGCTTCGACGGGATCGCGCTGCACCCCTACGCGGTCGACGCCGAATCGCTCGAAGAGATGATCGAAGGGATCCATGAGGTGACCGTGGAAAACCACGACCGGCCCGGCCTCTACATCACCGAGATGGGCTGGGGGTCCCAGAACAACTTCCAGCAGGTCGCCTTCGAGCAGGGGGTCAGGGGGCAGGTGAAGCAGCTTCGCGCCGCCTACGGCTTCATGCTGGAGAACTACCGCCGCCTCAACCTCAAGGGCGCATACTGGTTCTCATGGAAGGATCTGCCGGGGTCCTGCAACTTCTGCGACTCGGTCGGGCTCTTCCGCGCCGGTCCGAAGTTCCGCGCCAAGCCCGCCTGGCACGCCTTCGTCGCGATCACCGGCGGTCGCGCCCGTCCGTAGTCTCCGCAGATGTGAAACTTGTACTCGGGACGAACCACCTGGGGCTGGGCGGTAGCGAGTCGTATCTGATCACCGTCGCCGAGCAGCTTGACCGGCTCGGCCACGAGGTCGTCCTCTACGCGTCAGAAACAGGCGAAGGCGTCGCCGTCGCCCTGGAGCGGGGGCTGACGCTCGTCGACGAGGCGGAGTTGCCGGAGGACTGCGACGCGGCCCTGGTCCAGGACGGCGCCGTCTCCTACCAGCTCGCCGAGCTCCTGCCTTCGCTGCCGCAGCTCTTCGTCGCCCACAGCGAGAGCTTCGACCTGCAGGCCCCGCCGCAGCTCGAGGGAATCGTGGGCGCCATCGTCGCGCTCAACGATCGCGTGGCGGCGCGGCTGCGCAGCTACGCGCTGGAGGTCGACGTCGTCCGCCTGCACCAGCCGATCGACACCGAGCGCTTCATGCCACGATCGGCCCTGCCGAGGGTTGCGCGCCGCGCGCTGCTTTTCAGCAACACGCCCCACACCGATCGGCTCGGCATGCTGGAGTGGGCGTGCGCCGAGGTGGGGCTCGAACTGGTGCGACTGGGGACGCTGAGTGGTCAGACCAGGGACCCGCGTCCGGCTCTCGCAAGCGCTGAGATCGTGATCGGCTACGGTCGCTCGATCCTCGAGGCGATGGCCTGCGGCCGCGCCGCCTTCGTGTACGACTGGAACGGCGGCGAGGGCTGGATGACGCCCGACGCCTACCCGGCGATCGAGGCCGACGGCATCGCCGGCAGGAGCGGCCGCGTGATCCTCGACGCGGATGGGCTCGCCGAGGGCCTTCGCGGATATGACCCGTCGATGGGACCCGCCAACCACGATCTGGTGATGGCGCACCATCGCGCCAACGTCCATGCCCAGGAGCTGGTCGAGCAGTTCCGGAGGCTCTCCGCCCCGGCACCGCGGCCGCGGTCGCCGCTGCAGGAGATGGCGCGGCTGGTCCGTCTCGAGTGGCGCGCCCGCGGCGACGTTCACTCCCTCCAGCAGGAGAACGCGATGCTGCGGCGGCTGCTGGGAGAAAGCGAGCAGAGCGCCCGCGAGGCGCGAGAGCACGCTGCCAGAACGGAAGCGCGGGTTCGGCACTCCTACGAGGCCAGCGTCAGCTGGCGCTTCACCGCACCCCTGCGCGCAGTGAAACGGGCGATCCGCCGCCTCCTGCGTATCTGAAACCGGATCAGCCGGAAAGCTCGCTCGCGTCGACCTCGCGCAGGCAGTCGCGGTAGCGGCGCCACCAGGCGTGGAGCAGGCTCACAGCCTCCATCCCCAGGCGCAGGTCCCCGGACAGCTCGACTCCGTCGGGCGCGGCGAGCCAGGCGCGAAGCTGCGGTGAGAGATGCTCGGCCAGCGGGCCCTCGGCGAGCAGCCGGCGGTGGGCGTCGAGGGCAGGCTGCGAGCGCCAGCGGCGTTCCAGACGCGGTCCCGAGCGCGGCGTGTCGGTGGTGGAGGGCAGCCGACCCGCCATCGGGTCGAGGCGCTCGAAGATCGCCCGATAGAGAGCGCCGCCGTCCTTCTCGAGCTGAGTGGCGGACAGCGCCGCACTCACCACGGCGTCGCTCGCGCCGGGCGTCAGCACCCGGGCCTCACGGCCGAGCAACCCGGTCGGGTAGGTCGCGACGCCGCGTACGGAGCGGGTCGCGTAGGTCGAGAGCAGGTTCTGCGACGGGTGCCCCCGGAAGCGGCGCGTCGCCGCCAGGAACTGCTCCCGCGCGCGGGAGACGACCGGGTCGTGGAGGTCATCGGCGAGGGCGCGATGAGCGAGGCCGTAGCGTCGCAGCGCCTCGAACAGCGTCAGGCTCGCGCCCTCGCGCCGCCGATGCTCGAGCGCCCCGGGCGGGTTGAAGTGCCGCTCCGACTGGACGAAGACGTCGATGGCGAAGCCGTCGGGGACCGGAGTTCGCAGGCCCTCGACCCGGCGCGCGACCGGGACCAGCCAGGCGTGGTCGACGAACTGGTACTCGACTCGCATCGCCCGCTCGTGCCAGTCCTGCGGATAGCTCGCCGGCGATCCGGAGAGGCGCTCGTGGGTGACGCCGAAGGCCGCGGCGACCGCCGCAGCGAGGTCCTCCTCGATCGTTTCCCCCTCGTCGTCGGAGACGGTCACGGCGCGCTCCACCCGGCCCTCGGCGGCGAGCGCGCTGAAGAGCATGCGGGAGTCGCGGCCGCCGCTCAGCGGGCAGATGACGCTTCTCCCGATCGGCGAGAGCGCCTCGCGCAGGCCCTCGACCGCGGCGTCCGCCGCGCCGGCGAGGCCGGCGCCGGGCTCGATCTGCTCCCACGGCGAGGTGTGTGCCCTGGGCCGGGCGGCCCCGAGGCGACGCCGCAGGGTCGAGAACGGGGGTAGACGGCGGACCTCGGCGAACGGGGTGCGGTCTCCCAGCGGGTAGCGGAGCGCGATGATCGCCGCCCAGGCGTCCCAGTCGATCGAGAGCAAGTCGGGTGAGCTGCGGACCAGCGGGTCGATCCGCGAGGAGAAGTAGGTGGTGCCGCGATCCTCGATCCAGTACAGGGGCGCCAGCCCGTTGACGGCCGAGTGCAGGAATCTGCGCCGGCCTTCCAGCACCAGCCCGGTGGCGCCGCATCGAGCCGCGCCGCGCCAGTCGACGACGTCCGGGCGCGCTCGCCAGATCTCACCCTCGATCCAGCCGAGACCGCGCTGCCGCCTTCCATTCCATTCGATCGGCTCGCGGTCGAGCATCAGGATCGAGGAGTCGTCCTCGTGCACGGTGCGCGGTGCGTCGCCGAGCAGGCCGGCGAGCCGGCGCATCCGCTCCGGGTCGAAGGAGCCGATGGCGCCGCAGACGACCGGGGCTCTAGCCGGAGCGGACACGCCGCGGCTGGATCTTGAGGCGACGCGAGACGGCGGCTTCGAAGCTGTCGTCGGCGAGGACCCTCGCCCGGAAGCTCGAGCGCCGCTTGATCCGGGGCCGGAAGCGAACCGTGCAGGCGCGGTCGAGATGGCGGGTGCCGAGCCGCTGGCGACCGCGATACAACCTCACCGGCTCGCCACGGCGGCCTTTGCAGGGGGAGACCCAGGCGGTGATCAGGGCCCGGTCGCCGCGCCTCACCCTGCGGCTCAGGGCCTTGACACCGACGTAGGAGCGGCCGAGCTGCTTCTGCCCGGCGGAGCTGTCCGTGGCACACGGATTCGGCGACGCCCCCACCAGCCGCGAGACCGAGCTGCCCCCGGAGACGACATAGAGCCGCCCGCAGGAGTCCTCGCCGAAGGAGTGGAGGCCTTCGACCACGATGCCCTCCGTGCGATCGGTCGGGAGCGGGTTGGCGAGGCTCAGCGAGCGCAGCTCGCCGGTGCAGAGGTCGCCGTACAGATAGCGGCCGTAGAGATCGCTGCCGAGGCTCTGGTCGCGGACCACGTAGCCGCCGATGATCGCGCAGCCGAAGGCGCCGCCGTCGCCGGGATCGGCATGCGGGTAGTCGAAGGCGGGGTTGACGAAGCCGCCCTCTTCTTTGCCGGTGCAGAGCGGGTCTTCGGTGACTTCGGAAGTGATCCCGGCGGGTCCGGCCAAGAATCCCTCGCGGCAGCTCCAGCCGTAGTTGGCTTCGGCGCCGAGACCCGGGGCCGGCGCGTAGTCGACCTCCTCCGCGGTGTCCTGCCCGACGTCCCCGATCGTCAGATCGCCGCTGAGCCGGTCGAAGGAGAAGCGGAAGGGATTGCGCAGTCCAGAACTCCAGATCGTGTCGAACGGCGACGTCGCTGCGGGGAACGGGTTGTCGGCCGGGACCGTGTAGGGCGCGGGCCCGCTCTGGCGGGGGTCGATCCGCAGCATCTTCCCCAGCAGGCTTTCCATGTCCTGGGCGTTGTGCTGTTCGTCGTTTTCTCCGCCGCCGTCGCCGGTGGCGAGGTAGAGGTATCCGTCGGGCCCGAACTGGACCTGGCCGCCGTTGTGATTGGCCAACGGATGTTCGATGGCGATCACCTCGCGCAGGGTGGAGATCGGTGCGGTCGCCCCGACGGCCCGCAGCTCGGCGACGTGGATCTCCCCCGGTTCTTCGGTGCCCGTGTAGTAGAGGTAGAGCAGGCCGCTGCTGTCGAAGTCGGGCGCGAGGGCGATCGAGAGCAGGCCGCGCTCGCTCGCACAGCAGCTCACCTTTTCGCGCACGTCGGCGAAGACGCTCACCGTCCCGCTCTGGACCTGCATGACCCGCCCCTCGCGCTCGACCACGAAGAGCCGGTTCGGGTCCCCCGGGTCCGAGGTCACGTAGATCGGCTGGTCGAAGTTGCCGATCGGTTCGAGGGTGGCGGCGTTGGCGCCGGCGGCGCTCAGAAGGCCGAGCAGCAGCGCGATGAGTCCCGCAGCTCGAATCACCGTTCCCAACTTAGCGATGCGGCGAGCGGTTCCCTCGGCTCAACTGCGGCGCCGCCAGGCGAAGCCGGTCCAGTCGATCTGCTCCATCGGCTCGTCGATGCCGTTGACGCGGCGGAAGTCATCGACGGCCTGCCGGCACTGCGGGATCGCGCCGTAGTCGTCGATGATCACGAAGCCTCCCGGCGAGAGATCGGGATAGAGGCTCTCCAGGGCGACGATGGTCGACTCGTACATGTCCCCGTCAAGGCGCAGGAGCGACCAGCGATTCTTCCCCAGGAGCGGCGGCAGCGTATCGCTGAACCATCCGCGCAGGAAGCGGACCCGCTCGTCCATCAAGCCGTATCGCTCGAACGCGCTGCGGACGTCCTCTTCGGGCACGGCGAGGAAGTCGAATTTGTGGTGCGGGTCGCCGGCGTCGGCCGGGTACTGCTCCGGCCGGGACTGCGGCAGGTGCCGTTCAGCGGCCAGTCGGACCCGGTTTTGCGGCGTTCGCGCTGGTCATCCGGCAGCACGGCGGGGACGACCGAGCCGTCCGGCTGCAGCTGGGCGGAGAAGGTGTGGTACCCGAGCAGGTCGCAGAGCGAGCGCTTCAGAATCTCGAGGTACGCGGCACCGGTATCCATCGGCGGCAAGCCTATTCTTCGGGCCGGGCCGAAACCCTGCGTGTCCGATCGCACCCGGGCGGGCAACGGTCCGATAGCGTCAGGCGCCGTGGAGCGCCTGCTGATAACCGGTGGGGCCGGGTTCGTCGGCTCGAACCTCGCCGTCTCGCTCGCCACCCGCCACTCCGACTGGGAGATCCTGGCGCTCGACAACCTCTACCGGAAGGGCTCGGAGCTGAACCTGCCGCGGTTGGAGGAGGCCGGCGTCGAGTTCGTCCGCGGCGACGTCCGCGAGGCGGGCGAGCTCGCAGCCCTGCCCGCCTGCTCGGCGCTGATCGAGTGCTCGGCGGAGCCGTCCGTGATGAGCGGGGTCGACGGTGATACCGGCTACCTCGTCCACACCAACCTCACCGGCGCCTACAACTGCCTCGAGCTGGCCCGCCGCGACGGCGCCTTCGTCGTCTTCCTCTCGACCAGCCGCGTCTACCCGGTGGCGCCGCAGGTCTCGCTCAATCTCGACGAGATCGAGACCCGCTTCGAGATCGCCGCCGAGCAGCAGGTTGCGGGAGCTTCCCCGGCGGGCATCTCCGAGCAGTTCCCGATGGACGGGCCCCGCACCCTCTACGGCGCCACCAAGCTCGCCGCCGAGCTGCTGATCGAGGAGTACCGGGCGGGGTTGGGCGTGCCGGCGGTGATCGACCGCTGCGGCGTGATCGCCGGACCGTGGCAGATGGGCAAGGTCGACCAGGGCGTCTTCACCCACTGGATGCTCGCCCACCACTTCCGCAACCCGCTCAGCTACATCGGGTTTGGGGGGCATGGCAAGCAGGTCAGAGACCTACTGCACGTCGAGGACCTCGTCGACCTGGTCGAGCGGCAGCTTCTCGACCCCGACGCTTGGGACGGTCGCACCGTCAACGTCGGCGGCGGGCGCGAGTGCAGCCTCTCGCTATTGGAGACGACCGAGATCTGCCGCCGGTTGACCGGCAACGATGTACCCATCGAGCCCGTCGAGGAGACCAGGGCGGGTGACGTGCCGATATACCTCTCCGACTGCACGAGACTCTTTGACATGGACGATTGGCGACCTCGCCGCAGCGCCGAGCAGGTGCTGACCGACATCCACCAGTGGATCGCGGCGGACGAGGAGCGGATCGCCCAGGCGCTCAACATCAATGCCCCGCCAGCCGGGGGAAGGGAGTAGACGAATGCCGGTTGCGATCATCACGGGCGCGGGAGGCCTGATCGGCTCGGAGGCGGTCGAGCATTTCGTCGCCGAGGGCTTCGACGTGGTCGGGATCGAGAACGACATGCGGGCCCGCTTCTTCGGCCCCGAGTCCTCGACCTCGCACGTGACCGAGCGGCTCGTCGCCGAGCACCCCGAGTTCCGCTGGGAGAACGCCGACATCCGCGACGCAGACACAGTCGAGCGGATCTTCCGCGAGCACGCCGGCAGGATCGAGCTGGTCGTCCACACGGCCGCCCAGCCCTCCCATGACTGGGCCGCCAGCGAGCCCCAAACCGACTTCGGCGTCAACGCCAACGGCACCCTGAACCTGCTCGAGGCCGCCCGCGCCCACTCGCCCGACGCCCCGTTCATCTTCTGCTCGACCAACAAGGTCTACGGCGACACCCCCAACCGCCTGCCGCTGCAAGACCTCGAGAAACGGCTCGAGCTGCCCGAGGACCATCCCTACTACAAGGGGATCGATACCTCGATGTCGATCGACGCCTCCACGCACTCGTTGTTCGGCGTCTCCAAGGCAGCCGCCGACCTGCTGGTGCAGGAGTACGGCCGCTACTTCGGGATGCCCACCGTCGCCTTCCGCGGCGGCTGCCTCACCGGTCCCCAGCACGCCGGCGCCAAGCTGCACGGCTTCCTCGCCTACCTGATGAAGTGCACCGTCACCGGCACCCCCTACACGGTCTTCGGCTATGCCGGCAAGCAGGTCCGCGACAACATCCACAGCGCCGACCTGATCGCCGCCTTCGCCGCCTTCCACAAGGCGCCTCGGCCAGCGGCGGTCTACAACATCGGCGGCGGCCGCTTCAGCAACTGCTCGATGCTGGAGGCGATCGAGGTCTGCGAGCGGATCTCGGGCCGCGAGCTGAGCTGGGAGATGGGGGAGGAGCCGCGGATCGGCGACCACCGCTGGTGGATCTCCGACCTGGCCCCGTTCCAGGCCGATTACCCGGACTGGGAGCTGCGCTACGGGATCGAGGAGATCCTGCAGGAGATTTACGAGCAGAACCTCGAGCGCTGGACCGTGAGCGCGGCATGAAGCTCTCGGTGGTGATGCCGGCCCAGAACGAGGAGGGCTCGGTCGGGGCGACGGTGGAGGGGATCGTCGCTGCCTTGGAGCGGGAGGAGATCGACTACGAGGTCGTCGTCATCAACGACGACAGCGAAGACTCGACCGAGGAGGTCGTCGCCGCGATCGGCGCCGAGAACGAGCGGGTCCGCTGCCACCGCTCACATTACGAGCGTGGCTTCGGGATGGCGATCAGGGCCGGTCTCGACGTCTTCGAGGGAGACGCCGTCGCGATTGTGATGGCCGATGCCTCCGACGATCCCGAGGATCTCGTGCGCTACCACCGGTTGCTCGAAGACGGCTGGGACTGCGCCTTCGGGTCGCGCTTCGTCCCCGGCGCCCAGGTCAACGACTACCCGCGCCTGAAGCTGACGATCAACCGGCTCGCCAACTGGTTCATCCGCGTCCTCTTCCGCCACCGCTACAACGACACGACGAACGCCTTCAAGGCGTACCGGCGCGAGGTGATCGAGACGATCCAGCCGCTGCTCTCCAAGCACTTCAACCTGACCGTCGAGATTCCGCTGAAGGCGATCGTGCGCGGCCACACCTACGAGGTGGTCCCGACCAACTGGACGAACCGCACCAGCGGCGTGCCGAAGCTGGCGATGCGGGAGATGGGCAGCCGTTATCTCTTCATCGTCCTCTACGTCTGGCTCGAGAACGCCCTCAGCCGCGGCGACTACCAGGTGCGCAAGCCCACCCATCGCCGTCGCTTCCCGACCGGCGGGCCGACGCCGCGCTAGTCCTTGCGCCCGATCACGAGGAACTGCTTGCCCAGCAGCCTCCAGGCCGGCGGCGTCTTCAGGTAGAGCCGGGTCAGCTGCGGGGAGGGAGGCAGGATCCCGCGGAACGAGTAGGGCAGGTAGCGCGGGATGATCCGCTCCGGCTCGAAGCCGGCGGCGTAGAGGTGCTCCCCGATCGCCACGTGGGTCAGCGCGACGTAGTGGTCGGCGCAGTCCCAGTACTCGTCCGAGCAGTAGCGGTAGTTGGGCCCCATGATCGCGATCCGCCCGCCGCGCTCCATCACCCCGTGCATCTTTTCGAGGAAGGCGGCGATCGCCTCCTGGTCGTAGAGGTGCTCGAGGAAGTTGGAGACGTAGACGCCGTCGAAGTGGTCCTGGGGAAGCTCCGCGTCCATGATCGGCGCGGTGATCACGATCGTGTCGGGCTTGTGCGCGGCCTCCTCGTAGCTGACCGCGTCGACCGCCCAGGTCTCCTTCGCCGGGACGGCTCCGATGAACTCACCGCGACCGGCCGCCGGGTCGAGGACCTTCTGCGGCTTCCCCATCAGCCCGTGGACGTGGGGGCCGATCTCCTGCCAGACGGCGATCCTGCCGCTCTGGTCGATGTCGCGGAAGCGGTACTGGTAGAGCCGTTCGTAGTTCATGTCAGGCGAATTGCTCCTTGGTCGGGTGACATGGCAGCCTCGTGGCCGTCGCGGAATATGCGAACCTACCGGCCGATGCACGTGGCGGGGGTTCACGGTCCGGGGGCTGGCTCGGAATTGCCGGTGTCTCGGGGCGTCCGTTAACCGATGGAACAGGCCGAGCTGCTCTTGCTGCTGGTCGCGCATCTGGCCCTGACCGCCCTGCCCGGCGCCGCCGCGGCCCTGCTCGGCGCCCGGTTGGGCGTGCGGCAGGTGCCGGTCCTGCTGGCGATTGGCATGGCCGCCACGGGCGCCGTCGCGATGCTCTCCTTCTGGGGCTTCTACGGCGACCCGGTGGTGGGAGAAGCCCTCTCCTTCTTCGTCGTCTTCGGCTCGATGCTGCTGATCGGTTGGGCGCTCTACGGCGGGCGCGTCGACCCCGGTCTGCTCAGGAGCCTGGCCACACCGCTTGCGCTGTGGGCCCTCGGATCGGCCTTTCTGCTGCTGCTCGGCTTCGTGCACGGCGGCATGGATGCGCCGCTGGCGACGGGTGCGACGCGGTTCTCGCACGCCCTGCCGACCGACAGCACGATTCCCGTCTTCTACGCGGACTGGTTCTTTCAGCACGGCCATAGCGGCGCGCCTCCGGTATTCCCCGGGGAATGGCTATCCAGCGACCGGCCACCGCTGCAGGTGGGCTACGTGCTCTCGCAGCGGCCTTTCGGCTGGGACGAGGGCGACCTCAACTACCAGGTGCTCGCGGTGGCGCTGCAGCAGCTGTGGATCGTCGGGCTGTGGGCCCTGCTCGTGGCCGCGGGGGTGGGTCGCGTGACCCGGGCCCTGGCAATGGTGGCGGTGCTCCTCAGCGGCCTGGCGATCGTCAACGGCTTCTTCGTCTGGCCCAAGATGCTCCCTGCGGCGATGCTGCTGGCGGCGGCGGCGCTGGTGTTGACGCCACTCTGGGCGCAGTTGCGCAACAGCCTCTGGGCGGCGGCGCTGTTCGCGGCGCTCTGCGGGCTGGCCCTGCTCGGGCACGGGGCGAGCGTCTATGGGGTCATCGCGCTCGTCCTCGTCGCCGCCTTCCGCGGGCTGCCGAGCTGGCGCTGGCTTGGCGTCGCCGCGGCGGTCGGGATAGTGCTGATGGCGCCCTGGTCGGCTTACCAAAAGTACGGAGACCCACCCGGCAACCGCCTCACCAAGTGGACGCTCGCCGGGGTGGTCGAAATCGACGATCGCGGCGTCCTCGAGTCGATTCGCGACTCCTACTCGGAAGCCGGCTTCGATGGCATGATCGACAACAAGGTCCAGAACTATCTGGCCATGTACGGCGGCGAGCAGACGGTCGAAGCCCTCGACCACGCGCTCGAGACCGGCGAGCTTGAGGAAGTCGTCCGGACGCTCCGCGGAATCTCCTTCTTCAATCTGCTTCCCTCGATGGGCCTGCTGCTGATCGCGCCGGTGGCGATGGCGGTGGCCTGGCGTCGCTGCCGACGCAATGCGGCCGAATGGGACCTCGCCCTCGTCTGCCTCACGGCATTCGCCGCCGGCGCGATCGTCTGGGGACTGCTGGCCTTCGGCAATCTGGCCGCCAGGACCTTCATCCACGTCGGCACCTATCTGGTGCCCCTGCTGGGGATCTGCGGTGCGGTCGTGGGCCTGCGGGCGTCATTCCCGCGCTTTGCCCTCTACTTCGTCGGCCTCAGCGCCCTCCTCGGCCTCGCCGTCTACGCGCCGGCTCTCGATCCGCTGCCCGGCACCGCCTACTCGCCCCTCGCCATCGCGATCGCCGCCGCCAGTCTGGCGGGCTTCGCGGCCGTCGCGCTGCGCGAGGACGGCACCCCCTCGCCGGCGGCGAGCGAGGCCAGCTGAGTCAGGCCGGCTGGCGCGCTCGTCGCAGGCGCGGCAACCGGCGTCGGGCCCAGAAGAGGTGCGCCGGCAGCCGGGTCAGCCCGTGTCGTAGGCCGGGGTTCCCGAAGGGGTCCCGTGCCGCGACCCGGTGCCAGCGGCTGACGAGCTTGCGGCACTCCCATTCCTCGACCTCGGGCGTGCGACTGGACGACTCGAAGTGGTACAGGACCAGGTCGGGGTCGTAGACGATGCGGCGACCGCTGACGTGCAACTTGAGGCAGTAGTCGATGTCGTTGAAGTTCACCGGCAGCGCGTTCGTCAGCCCCCCGACCTCCTCGAAGATGTCGCGCCGGGTCATCAGGCAGGCGCCGGTCACGGCGAGGCAGTTCCGTGCGATCAGCACCGCGTTCATGTAGCCGTTGTAGTCGCCGGCGAACCCACGGTAGGTGTGGCCGGGCAGCCCGTCGTCGAAGCCGACGCCGACGTGCTGCAGGCGACCGTCCCCCCACAGCAGCCTGCCGCCGACGGCTCCGACCCCCTCGCGCTCGGAGTACATGACCATGCGCTCGATCCAGTTCGGAGTCGTGACCTCGATGTCGTCGTTGAGCAGCAGGAGGTGGTCGCCCTCGCTCCTGATCGCGCCGAGGTTGACCTTGGCCGAGAAGTTGAAGGGACCCTCGAAGCCGACCAGGCGGAGGCGGTCGCCGGCGATGTCGCGCAGCTCCTGGACGATCTTCGGGTCGACCGAGCTGTCGACGACGCAGACGATCTCGTAGTTCTCGTAGGTGGACCGCTCGACGATGCTGCGAACGCAGTTGACGACCAGGACGACCGGTTCGAAGCGGACCTCACGAACCTGCCCGCCGGTGGGGATGACGATGCTGACCAGCGGTTGCCGCTCGAGCTGCGGCTGCAGGTGAAGGACGCCGGGGTCCTCGGCGTCGCGTTCGACCTTGGCGGGAAGGCCGATCCGGTCGCAATGGGCCTGCACCGCACGGCAGCCCGCTTCGAAGGCCCACGGCTTCGCCGTCTCCCCGCCCCCGGCCGCCGAGGTCTCGAGCATGCGCCAGTGGTAGAGGACGCGCGGCACGTGGACGATCGCGCGGGCGCGCTCGGTCACCTTCAGCACCAGGTCCCAGTCCTGCGATCCCTCGAACTCCGCGTCGAAGCCACCCACCTCCTCGACGAGGGACCGGCGCATGACGCTGAGGTGGCAGGTGTACATCTGGGTCCGCATCCGCTCCGGTGACCAGTCCGGCTTGAAGAAGGGCCGCGAGTGCATCCCGATCAGGTCGATCTTGTCCTCGTCGGTGTAGGCGTAGTCGACTTCGGGGGTGCCGTCGATCGCCTCGGCGACGTGCGCGAGGGCGTCGGGGTGAAGCGTGTCGTCGTGATCGAGCAGGGCGATGAACTCACCGCGGGCCATCGCCAGCGCGTCGTTCGAGGCGGCGACGATCCCGCTGTTGCCCTCCCTGTGCTCGACCCGGATTCGCGCGTCCTCTCGCTGCGCCTGCTCGAGGATCTCGCGCACGTGCGCCTGCCGGGAGCCGTCGTCCACCAGGCACAGCTCCCAGTCGGCGTAGCTCTGCGAGCGGACCGAGCGCAGCATCTTCCGCAGGACGCCGGCCGGCGTCTCGTAGACCGGGGTGAGGATCGAGAAGCGCGGCGCGGCCACGGGCAGGGTCAGCCTCGGCCGCGGAGCAGCCTCAGGACCGGGCCCACAAGCCGGCGGAAGAACGGGATCCGGGATTCGATCCGGCTTTTCGCGCTGGTGAGCCGTCGCGAACGTTCCTCCAGCTCGGTGACCCGGCCCCTCGCGGAGCCCAGTTCAGCTTCCATCCCGATCAGCAGGTCGCGCAGCCTGAGGATCTCCTCGTTGCGGCGGTCGAGCTCGGCCATCAGCTCGGGCCGGCTGCCGCCGGGTTGATCCTCGAGTTCGGCGAAACGCTTCTGAGCGGCGAGCAGGGAGTCGCGCAGCTGATCGGCCTCGCGGCGCTGCCGCACCCAGGAGCGGTCATACCGGCGCACGGTCTCCGACACCGGCTCGTCCTGGCGGACGTACAGGGCGGCCCATGGCGTGACGAAGGTGAAGTCGCGCTCGACGTCCCTCATGAACCCCTCGGCGGCGAGCATCGCCGACCACGCCTCGGGCGGCTGGACGTTGTGGTGCGTCGCCTCGGTGTAATCGTCCGGCGTGGTCGAGAGCAGGAGCCGGTCGGTGGCGGCGCAGAGATTGGCGATGACGGTGTTCGCCTCGGTCGGGGGGATGTGCTCGAGTACCTCGATGCTGACGATCAGGTCGTAGCGCCGGGGGATCGGGTCGGCGAGGGAAGCGACGCTGCAGTACTCGCGCACGGACTCGCCGACCTGGGAGATGGCGTAGTCGGAGACGTCGATCCCCCAAGCGTCGACGCCCCGCGCTCGAAGCGCATCGACCAGGAATCCCATCGCACAGCCGGCGTCGAGGACCGAGGCTGGTCGCAGATCGCGGACGATGCCATCAGCGATCTTGCCGAAGAACCCGAGCCAGTGCTCATTCCGCTCGTACGGGATGCCGCAGTCGTGGCGGTAGTAATAGCGCCCGTACTCCGCGCTCTGGTCGTTCTGCTGGCCGGGGCTCGTCGAGGTTGCCTGCTCGGACACTGCGGCGCAGTCTACCCGTGCGCCTGCCCGCAATTCGTGCGCCGTCTCCCCGAATACACTCCCGCACCTCGATGGAGAGGCTCAACCGCAACGCGCCGGCCCTGCTCCTGGCCGCGGCGCTGGTGGCAGCGGCCGCGATGACGCTCGTCCTGTCGCGGGACATGACGTTCTTCCAGGACACGTGGTCCTACCTGATCACCAGGCGCGAGATCACCGTCGACACGGTGCTACAACCGCACAACGAGCACATCGTCGTCATCCCGGTCCTGATCGAGCAGTTGTTCCTGCGGCTGTTCGGGATGACCTCGGCCACGCCCGAATACGTGTTGCTGACGATCCTTCTCGTCGCCACGGTATTCCTGCTCTACGTGTACGTAAGGCGCCGGGTCGGGCCCTGGCTGGCGCTGTTCGCATCGATCCTGATCCTCTGCATCGGCCCGGCCTGGGAGGTCCTTCTCTGGCCCTTCGAGATCAGCCTCGTCGGCTCCGTCTTCTTCGGGCTCGCGATGCTGCTCGCCTTCGAACGCGAAGACCGCCGGGCCGATATCGCCGCCTGCCTGTTCCTGACCCTGTCGGTGGGCTTCTCCAGCCTTGGGATCCCGTTCATCGCCGCGGCTGCGGTCGCCGTCCTGCAGGGCCCGCGGGAGGCCTGGCTACGTCGCGCGTACATATTCGCGATCCCCGCCGTGCTCTTTGCCGCCTGGTACCTGGGATGGGGCCACGAGGCCGAATCGGGGATGTCCCTGCGCAACCTGTTGGCCTCACCCCGGTTCGTGGCCGACACGATCGCGGTTGCCCTGGGCTCCCTCGTCGGCCTCGGTCCGGCCCCGGGCGGAACCTCGGGAGATCCGCTCTGGGGCCGCGCGCTCCTCGTCGCCCTGGTCGTGGTCCTGGGCTTCCGACAGCTGCGAAAGCCCGGAGTCTTCCCGGGGCTCTGGCCCGTCGCGGCTGCGGCAGCCACCAACTGGTTCCTCACCGCCTTCAACCAGATCCCCGGCCGCGACCCGACCTCGAGCCGCTACCAGTACGTCGGTGCCATCTTCATCGTGCTGATCCTGGCCAACCTCCTGAAGGGCGTCCGCCTGAGCAGGTCGGCCCTGATCGTCGCGGGAGCCGTGACGGTCCTGGCGGTGGGACCGAACCTGATCATCCTTGACGACGGGCGCGAGATCCTCGACCGCGAAGCGATCTACACGCGCGCCGACGGGGCGGCGATCGAAATCGCCCGCGGCACCGTCGACCCGGAATTCCAGCTGAATCCGGAAGTGGCGGGCACTCCGTCCCTGATCAACATCTACGCTGGTCCCTACCTTGAAGCGGTCGACGAATACGGCTCGCCGGCCTACTCGGTGGAGGAGCTGATCTCCGCGCCGGAGGAGGGCCGCCGGCAGGCCGACATCGTCCTCTCGCAGGCGCTGCCGCTCTCGATGGTGACCAGCCTCGCGGCCTACACCGGCAGCGGCGGCCGCGATTGCGTCGCCCTCGCCCCCGGCGACGCCGGGGATCGCGAGGTGGAGCTCGATGCGGGTCGGACGAGGATCGAAATCGCCCCCGGGCCACATGCGGAGCTGACGCTGCGGCGGTTTGCGACCGGCGAGTATCCGGTCGTCTCCGAGGGTGCACCCGGGGATTCGGTGACTTTGCTGGAGATTCCCCGCGACGAATCCACGCAGCCCTGGTACCTGCACGTGGAAGCGAGCCAGTTGGCACGCGTCTGCCGCTGAGGCCGGCAGGGCCTCGCGCGACTAACGTCCCTTGCCGAGGCCGCGGCCGGTTTCGCACCATACGACCGCGACGATGCCCACCGAGCAGGCAACGATCGTGGCCACCGCAAACGCGTCGCTGAGCGCGAACTGATCGCTGAGCAGGGCGAAATCGTGGGTGCCCAGGGTGGTGGCGACCGCGACCGCCAGCACCTCCACTCCCCGCACGGCGAGGATCGCCCGGATCGGGGTCGAGCGCAGCCAGGGGAACCCCACCGCCGCCTGCTGCAGCGCCACCACCGCCAGCAGCACCAGAGCCCACGACTGCATTCCCTCTCGCAGCATCCCGCTCAACGACGCGCCCCAGTAGATCGTGAAGCTGACAGCCGGCACGACGACCACGGCGAACACGGGCCACGGCCAGCGCCGGCCGGCGCGCCAGACGCTGACCAGCAGCAGTGGGAAGAAGACGATCCCGAATCCGAACGGGACCCCGGTCCAGTACTGGAAGAAGAAGTGGACGATGCCGGGGGAGATGCCGCCGATGGTGTTGATCGAGACGTCGTGGCCGTGGACGAGCGGTAGGAACAGCGGCACGAAGGTGTTGCCGAGGGAGTTGAGCCGGAAGTCGATCCAGGCCCCGAGCGGCGGCTCGGTTTCCGGATAGGCCTGGTGGACGTAGTCGAGGAACCCCTCCTGCATGAAGTGCGACCCGTTGACCAACCGCCAGCCGAGCATGCCGACCGCCACGCCGGCGACCAGCAGGACCGCCGCGCGCAGGTCGGGGCGCCACCACCTCGCCCCCTTGAGCGGCCACAGCGACAGCAGGCCCACTCCGGAGAGGCCGAGCAGCGCGCTCGGGTGCATCAGGTAACCGAGACCGACGAGCAGGCCGCTGCGGAACGAGCGTCGCTCGACGATGCAGAGACCGGCCAGGAGCACGAACGAGGCGCCGAGCAGTTTCGGCCAGGTGAACCAGAGATCGGCCAGCAGGAAGGGAGTGCTGACGGCGAGCACCAGCGCCAGCCTCGCCGCCCTGACGCCGCCGATCCGCCTGACCAGTTCCCAGAGCGAGAGGAAGACGGTGCAGCTGAAGGTCATCATCGCCAGGCGGAAGGCCATGAATCCCTGTGCGTCGAACGGCTGCCACGGCGCCTCCGGGTAGGTGAGTTCCGGGCTGCCGCCGGTGAGGAGGACGACCGGAGTAGTGGCCATGCCCGGGAGGGGCCCACGACTGGAGAAGTTGTACGGGGCGAACAGGGCGCTCGCGGCTTCGCCGTAGGGACCGGCGCCGTTGGCGATCATCTCGGGGAGCAGAAAGGAAATGCGGCTGTCGGGGCGCCCCTCGGGCACGAGGTTGCGCGAGATCGTGCCTTCGTAGAGTTCGCCGGCCGGGCCGAGTGACCACAGCGACCGCCCGATCGCGACTCCGAGCGCCAGCGAGGTGATCAACAGCGCTCGCTGCTCCTCGCGGTCGAGCATGTCCTCCGGACCCGCGCCTAGCAACCCGCCGAGCAGCAGGCCCAGCAGTGGCGCGAAGACGGCGAAGCAGATCAGCCGCGGGTCGACGTCGGGGGCGAGGACCCAGGCCAGGCCGGCCGTCGCGGTCAGCAGACCCAGGCCCGGCAGCGGCAGGAAGGCCAGGCCGATGTGACGTTCGCTCGTCGCCCGCCAGAGGATCCCGGGGCCGAGCAGCAGGGTGATGGTCAGAGCGGTGGTCGAGGCGACTCGGACCAGGTCGAGAGCCTCCCGTCCCAGGACGGCATGGCTTCCGTCGGCCGGCGGGTTCGCGGCCCCGAGCACGCAGGCGACGGCGGCAGCCGTCCACACGGCGAGCATCGCTGCCCTCTCGCCGCTGATCCTCAATTACAGCTCCTCGGCGATCCGGGGGGCTTCGCGGTTGAAGATCCAGACTCCGAAGACGCAGACAGCGATGTAGATGACGGTCGCCGGCAGCAGGCCAAGCGCGCTGCCGGCGGCCTCGGCGGCGGTTGGCGCGCCGGGTTCGACGACCCAGACTCGCACCTGCTCGAAGATCGGCGCCAGCGGATTTACCATCAGCAGACGTTCGTAGGTTTCGTTCCCCAGGGCTTCGATCGGATAGAGGATCGGCGTTCCGTAGAACAGCACCTGGGCGATCACGGTCCAGATGATCGCGACATCGCGGAAGCGCACGTAGAGCACCGAGAGCGCCATGCTGACCGCGGCCGTGAAGGTGACCAACAGCACCAGCGCGAGCGGGAACAGTAGCCAGGTCCAGGTCGGGTCGACTCCGAAGGCGAGGAGGAAGCCGAAGACGACGATCATGTTGAGGCAGAAATTGAAGCTGCCGGTGACGACGATGGCGAGCGGGATCACCAGGCGCGGGAACTGGGTCTTGCGGACGACGCCCTCCTGGGTGACGACCGAGGTGACGGCGTTAATCGTCGATTCCTGGAAGAGCGTGAAGAGAACGATGCCGAGCAACAGCAGCACCGGGTAGTGCTCGGCTTCTTCGCTGCCGATTTTGAATACCTTGGTGAAGACGAACAGCAGCACCCCGAAAAGCATGAGTGGCCTGATCAGCGACCACAGATAGCCGAGGACGGTGCCGAAGTAGACCCGCTTGAACTCGGTGACCGACATCAGCCAGAGCAGGTCGAAGAAGCGCCGCGACCCACCACCCAGCGCGGACGGGCCGCGTACCTCGCGCAGCGGGGGCTCGGATGGCGGTGCGCTCACCGTTCCCCCCCGCTCACGATCTCTGCCTTGATCTGATGGGGGAGGTCAACGATCCCGTGCGAACGGGGCTCCCCTCCGAAGACGATGAAATCGGCGGCGTTGTGGACGTAGAGGGCGACGCCCGCGTTCTGCACTCGGTTGACGCCGCAGTGCACGAAGTAGTGGCCCGGCACCAGGAGGTTGTCGACGTCGGCGCTGACCCTGAATCGCTCGCCTGCGGCAAGGGCGGTCGAACCGTCCGCCTTCGCGACGCCGGTCCCGAACTGGAAGACGCCGACGCCGTCGGCGTTGGCGATGATGAACCCGACTCCCACTCCGGGAAGATCCCGCCAGGCCTCCAGCTCGACCCGCAGCCGGATCTGCTGCCCGTGCTCCACGTTGGCCAGCCGGTCGCCGCCGTCGTCCTCGATCCAGGCATCGAGCAGCCGCACCTCCTCGCTCTCCGCGGGCGCGGCCTCCCGGCCGGCCTCTGCGCCCCGCTCGAAATTGAGGCGCAGGTAGCGGCGACCCACCTCGCCGGGGTCGCCGATGTGCTGGATCCGCCCGCTGTCGATCAGCATCGCGCGATGGCAATACGCTTCCACGGTCCCCATGTCGTGCGTCACCAGCACGATCGTCTTGCCCATCGCTTTCATCTCGCGAAAGGCGTCGGCGCACTTCTGCTGGAAGGCGGCATCCCCGACCGCGAGCACCTCGTCGATCAGGAGGATGTCGGCGTCCGCCTCCATCATCACCGAGAACGCCAGGCGGACGAGCATCCCCGAGGAGTAGTTCTTCAGCTTCAGATCGATGAACTCGGAGAGTTCGGCGAACTCCACCACGGCGTCAAGGCGGCTCCGGGTCTCGTGGGGGGTGAGGCCCATCATCACGCCGTTCAGGACCACGTTCTCGCGGGCCGTCAGCTCCTCGTTGAAGCCGACGCCGAGCTCGATGAACGGCGCCAGGCGGCCGGCCATCCGAATCGTCCCCGCGTCGGCCCGGTAGATGCTCGCGAGCAGCTTCAGCAGCGTGCTCTTCCCCGAGCCGTTGCGGCCGACGATCCCGAAGAACTCCCCCTGGCGGATGTCGAAGGAGATCCCGTCGAGCGCGCGCAGGTCGCGGTAGTCGCGGGCGGCGAACGGCCTGACGAGGCGCTCTTTGAGCGAGTCGACTCGGTGGGTGGGGATGCGGAAGGTCTTGTAGAGATCCTCGACCCGGATCGCGGGCGGGGCGTCGGCGCCGAGTGTCACGAGGCGGAACGCTACCGTGCCGAGGGGGCGTGTCCGTCGATCAGGCGATCGCAGGGGACGATCACGGTCCAGCCGGGCGGAGAGGTCGCAACCTTGACTTCGGGGAGACGCTTGGCTTCGCAGGCCAGGGTGGCGTCGTTGAGCGCGTCGCCCCAGGACGGCGTCCCGCGAGCCGTGCCTTCGCTGAGGTCGAGCGAGGTGGCGATGGTCACCAGCACCACGCACGCAGCCGCCATGCTCGGCCACGGCAGCGCCTTCGGCCCCGATCTCGGTCGCTTCGATTGGCTCACCAGCACCAATGCGACGCTTACCAGGAGCAGGGCGGGCACGATCGCGTAACGCCCGCCGAAACCGGAGTACGCATCGGGCAGCCACTTCAAGGCGGTCCCGGCGGCGCGCTGGTAGGCCGAGCCCAAGAACATCAGCACCGAGGTCGGAAGGGCGATCGCGGCGAACCAGCGGGCGGGCGTGGTCGCGCGCATGAAGCCGAACGCGAAGCCGGCGCTCATGCAAACGAGCAGGAGGATCAGGAACGGCCAGCCCCACGTGGCCCAGGCCTCTCCACCCAGATGCTCGCCCAGCGCGGCGCCGTCGACGACGCGCTGGACGTAGCTCACCCAGATGTCGTTGGACCACGTCGGCTCGACGATGGTTTCGTTGCCGAGGGCGACCACCGGCACCTGGATCGCCGCCCCGAGCGCAAATGAGCCGACGATCAGGACGTCGCGCCGGTCGCGTGCGGCAAGTGCCCGCAGGGCGGCGAGCGGAGCGAAGTACCAGACCCCCGGGGTGCTTAGCGCGGTGGCGAGGACGAACAGCGCCGCGAGGCCGGCCACCCAGGTCTTGCTTGGACGCCAGAGCAGTATCCAGAAGGTCGCGAACAGCATGTACCAGGCGACGTAGGTACCGGAGGTCACCGCCTCGAGGCTGGCCACCGGAGCCAGGATCGTCGCCGCGACGAGAGTCCCCCGCAGGATCGGGTTCGGCAGGTGCGCGGCGCTCGCGTACCAGACCACCAGTCCGCTGATCGCCACGACGGAGGCGGAGACGAGCGCGAGCGCCGCGGCGGCGTCGCGCAGCGGGACCAGGGCTCCCACCTCCCCGATCAGACGCGGCATCAGCACGAGGTAGCCGGCATACGGCGAGAAGACCGTCGACGTGAAGCCTTCCGAGATGGCTCGCTGCAGGAAGATGGGTCCGTCCTCGGCCCA
Organism: Solirubrobacterales bacterium; assembly: GCA_040900615.1. Lineage (GTDB taxonomy): Bacteria > Actinomycetota > Thermoleophilia > Solirubrobacterales > 70-9 > VAYN01. The sequence continues at coordinate 64,859 of JBBDYP010000080.1, forward strand.
GACCGTGCCGAGGGCGAACGAGGGTCCCGCGCGGAAGAGCTGCAGGACTATCGCCAGCGCCAGCACGGCGAGCAGGACGACGACGCGTTCGATCGGGCCGAGCGTCGAGCCGTCGGCGCCCGCGGCCGGGAACAGCGACGTGTTGAGGCGCCGACGCAGCTCCCGGATCGCGTTCCCCGCCTGCGCTTGCATCGCGGGCACGATACTTCCACCGCGTGAACGAACCTCGATCACTTGCCGTCGTGATTCCCAGCTGGAACTCCATCGACCTGCTGCCGCGCTGCCTGGACTCCCTCGCGGCGCAGGACGTGGCGGTGGAGGTCCTGATCGTCGACAACGGCTCCAGCGACGGCACCGTGAGCTACCTGGAGGAGTGCGCTGTGCCCCACCTCTCGCTGTCGCGCAACCTCGGCTTCGCCGCGGCGATGAACATCGGCGCCAGGCGTGTCTCGGCGGACGCGATCCTCGCCCTGAACGCCGACACCGCCCTCGAGCCGGGATGCATGCGCGCGCTTCAGGAGGCGCTGCTGGCGGATCCCACGCTGGGGGGCGTGCAGCCGCGCATCCTCCAGCTCGAGGACGGCGCGAGCGTCGAGAGCGCCCGCATCTACAGCGCCGGGCAGGCGCTGACGCGGGACGGCAGGGCGTTCGAGGAGGGCGCCGGTGAGGCCCAGCGCCCCGGCTTCCTGCGAGGGCACGAGGTCTTCGGAGTCTGCGGCGCCGCCTGCCTGCTCCGCAGGGAGCTGTTCGACCAGCTCGGCGGCTACGACGAGTCCTACTTCGCCTTCTATGAGGACGTCGACCTCAACGTGCGGGCGCGGATTGGCGGCTGGAGCTTTGCCTACGTCCCCGAGGCCGTCGTCTGGCACATCGGCAACGCCTCCTGGTCGGCGGGCTTCCGCCAGCCCGGCGTCGAGAACGCGCGGCTGGTAGCCCGCAACCGCCTCGCCACCCAGATCAAGTTCATGCCGCTCGGCGCCGCCCCGCGGATCGCGGCCGTCGAGGTCGGCTCTCTGGGGCGGGCCGCGGCCCAGCGTCGCTTGCTGGCGACGCTAAGCGGCAAGCTCGCAGCCCTGCGCTGGCTGCCGCGCCTGCTGCGGCTGCGCCGCCGGCTGCGCCGCGAGGGCGACCCGGCGAAGGCCCGCCGCTGGCTTGGCGCCTAGCCCCGCCGCCGCCTCCGCAGCGCCAGGGCCCGCCGCGCCGAGATCTCCAGCAGCGGCGCCCCCTCGACATCGCGGGGCTCGAGCCCGCCGCCGTCGCGCCAGCCCCGCAGGCGCCCGCCGATCCCCTTCGCGGTGTGGTCGATCAGCAGCTGGCCGGCGCAGATCGCTCCCTCGCAGGCAAGCGCTCGCAGCGCCAGCCGCGGCTGCGACATCACCCCGTAGCGACGCAGCATGTAGCCGCGGCTCCAGCCGGTCGCGGCGTACTTGCGGGCGCTGCCGGCGCCGAGGCTGGCCGAGTAGGCGTGCAGCGCCCGCGCCCCGCCGGCGAGGCGGCAGCGGCCCCCGGCCGCCGCCAGCCGCAGCGCCAGGTCGAGGTCCTCGTAGTAGAGGAAGATGCGCTCGTCGAAGCCGCCCACCGCCTCGAAGGCGGCGCGGCGGTAGAGGGCGGCGCCGCCGGTCGGCCCGAGCGGGTCGGGAGCGCCCAGCGCCGCCGCTAGCGGCTCGCCGTGCAGGTAGTCGAAGCCCATCAGGGTCGCGTCGGCGACGACCCCGGCGGAGTCGATCAGGTCCGGCGAGCGTTCCTGGACGAGCACGCCGGCCACCGACTGCACGCCCTCGCCGAGCCCGTCGAGCAGCGCCTCGGCGAAGCGCGGCTCGCACTCGACGTCGTTGTTGAGCAGGATCAGCGCGTCGGCCGGATGCGCCGCGACGGCGCGGTTGAGCGCCGGCCCGAAGCCGAGGTTGCGCTCCAGCTCGAGGATCTTCACCTCCGGGAAGTCCCGTCGCGTCGCCACCACCGAGTCGTCCTCGGAGCCGTTGTCGACGACGACGACGTCGAGCGGGCGGGTCTGCTCGGCCAGGCTGCGCAGCGTCCGCGCCAGGCGCGCGGATCCGTTGTAGTTGGGGATGTAGACGGCGGCTCGCACGGCTCGGTGACCGGTGCGCGGCGAAGGTGGCACGTTGCGCCTTCCTACCGCCGGCGCTCAGTCGATCTGGCCCTGGGCAAAGGCGGCGAATTGGCGCAGGTCGTCGAGGCGAGAGAGCGCGCTCCAAACGGCTTCGTCGTCCACCTCGAGGTAGCCGTGGACGAGGATGTTGCGCATCCCGGCCGCCTCACCCAGCCGCTTCGCAAGCTGGGGTTCGAGACCGGCCGAGCGCAGGCTGTCGAAGATGCCTCGGTAATCAGAAGGGGCCTCGAGTCCCAGCTCGGCGATCAAGTGGGCGCCGACGTCGATGCAGACCTGGACAGCGAGCTGAATCGCGTGGGCGGCGGCAAGGCGAGTGCGAAAATCGCTCTTGTACGTGGCGTGGCCGCCGGCTCGAATCTCCTCCAGCTCCTCGAGGAGCTGTGAGAGACGGGCAAGTCGGACCGAGACGCTCTCAGCGTCGACCAAAGCGGCCCTCTTCGATGCGGTGGCGCATGCCTTGCGCAAACTCCGCGCGGAGTGGCTTGGTGTCAAGGTAGTCGAGGATTGCCTTCGCCTCGAGATGCACTCTGGTCTTGGGGTCCCGTTCGACCAGGCGCCGCGCGTCGCGAATTGCCCGGTGGCGCATCAGCGGGGTCGCATGGTTGAGGAGAACGACGTCGACCTCGTCAGTGCCCAGCGCGGCGGCGGCCGCGGCGGCAAGCTCCAGCTGAAGCTCGAGACGCTCGTCCGGGCCGAGGCCGGGCTCGTGCCAAACGCCGATATCGACATCGGACAGCGGACCCGCCTTGGCTCGGGCCTGCGAGCCGATCAGCATCGCGGCCACGACGCCCTCTCGATCGAACGCGCCGGCGAGTCGCGCGAGCGCCCCTGAATCCAGCGGCGGTACCCGGGTCCGCTCGTCGACGATCGTCATCCCGGCATCGTCGCTGATCGGGCGGACCGAGTCCAGGAAACGACCGATGGACGCGCGCGTCCGCCGTCGGCTAAGTAGGGTTGCAGCCTCGCATGGAGCCGTTAAAGGGATTGATCCTCTCCGGCGGCGCTGGAACGCGGCTTCGACCGATCACCCACACCTCGGCGAAGCAGCTCGTTCCCGTCGCCAACAAGCCCGTCCTGTTCTACGGGATCGAGGCGCTGGTCGACGCCGGGGTGGAGGAGATCGGGATCATCATCGCCCCGGAGACCGGCGAGGAGATCCGGGAAGCCGCCGGCGACGGCTCCGCCTTCGGCGCCAGGATCACCTACATCGTCCAGGACGAACCGGCCGGCCTCGCCCACGCGGTGCTGACCGCGGAGGAGTTCATCGGCGGCTCGCCGTTCGTGATGTACCTCGGCGACAATCTCCTGCGCGACGGGCTGCGCGGCCTCGTCTCGACCTTCCGCGAGCACGAGCCGGACGCGCTGATCCTGCTCACCCCGGTTGACGATCCGCAGCACTACGGGGTCGCCGAGCTCGACGGGGAACGGATCGTCCGCCTGATCGAGAAGCCGAAAGACCCGCCGTCGAACCTGGCGCTGGTCGGCGTCTACCTCTTCATGCCGGCGATCTTCGACGCCGCCCGCGCCCTCGAGCCCTCCTGGCGCGGCGAGCTGGAGATCACCGAGGCGATCCAGGCTCTGATCGACGACGGCCACCGGGTTCAGTCCGAGGTCGTGCGCGGCTGGTGGAAGGACACCGGCCAGCTCGCCGACATGCTCGAGGCCAACCGGCTCGTGCTGGAGGAGCTGGAGAAGCGCCTGGAGGGGGAGATCGACGAGGAGTCGCGGGTCGAGGGCCGGGTCGTGCTCGAGCCGGGTGCCTCGCTGACCCGCTCCGTGGTCCGCGGGCCGGCCGTGATCGGCGCCGGCGCCTGCATCGAGGACGCCTACATCGGCCCCTACACCTCGATCGGCGAGGGCGTCCACGTCCGCCGCTCCGAGGTCGAGCACTCGATCGTCCTCTCCGGCTCGGTGGTCGAGGACCTCGGCACGCGGATGGAGGCGAGCCTGCTCGGGCGCAACGTGAAGCTGACCCGCAGCGACGGGATGCCGAAGACCCTGCGGCTCCTGGTCGGCGACAACTGCGAGATCGAAATCGTCTAGTGAGGCCGGTTCGATGAAGCTCCTCGTGACCGGCGCCGCCGGCATGCTGGGTCGCGACGTGATGCTCGCCGCCGGCAACGCCGGCCACGACATGGTCGGCTTCGGCCGCGCCGAGCTCGACGTCACCGACGCCGCCTAGGTCGAGCGCAAGCTCGACCTCGAGCGACCCGACGTCGTCATCAACTGCTCCGCCTGGACCGACGTCGACGGCGCCGAGGAGGCCGAGCAGGCCGCCTTCGCCGTCAACGGCACCGGCGCCGGCAATGTCGCCGGGGCGGCCGCGGAGATCGGCGCCAGCGTCGTCTACGTCTCCACCGATTACGTCTTCGACGGCGCCAAGGGCGCGCCCTACGTGGAGAGCGACCAGCCGGCCCCGCTCTCGGCCTACGGCCGCACCAAGCTGGCCGGGGAGGAGGCGACCGCGGCCGCCAACAAGCGCCACTTCATCGTCCGCTCCGCCGGCCTGTTCGGCATCGGCGGCGCCAACTTCGTTGAGACGATGCTGCGCCTGGCGGCCACCCAGAACGAGGTCCTGGTCGTCCGCGACCAGGTCGGCTCGCCCACCTACACCTGGCACCTCGCCTACGGGCTGGTCCGCCTGATCGAGGGGATCGAGTTCGGCATCCACCACATGGCGGCCGCCGGACAGTGCTCCTGGTACGAGTTCGCACGGGAAATCTTCGAGCAGGCCAAGATCGACTGCAAAGTGCTCTCGGGGACGACCGAGATGCTGGGCCGCCCGGCGCCGCGCCCGGCCTTCTCGGCCCTGGTCAGCCAGCGCGAGCACGCGATCCGGCTGCCCTCCTGGCAGGACGGGCTGGCAGGCTATCTCGCCCAACGACAAGCGGAGAGGGAGGCGGCATGAAACTCCTCGTCACCGGCGCCGCCGGTTTCATCGGTTCCACCTACGTGCGACTGGTCGCCGACGAGCACGACGTGGTGGTGCTGGACAAGCTCACCTACGCCGGCCGGCGTGAGAACCTCCCCGAGGGGGTGGAGCTGATCGTCGGCGGGATCGAGGACCCGGCGATCGTCCGCGAGGCGATGGCGGGCGTCGACGCGGTCGTCAACTTCGCCGCCGAGTCCCACGTCGACCGCTCGATCGACGACCAGGACGCCTTCGCCCGCACCCACGTGATCGGCACCGGCACCCTGCTCGACGCCGCCCGCGAGCTCGGCGTCGGCCGCTACCTGCAGGTCTCCACCGACGAGGTCTACGGCTCGATCGAGTCCGGCTCCTTCACCGAGACCTCGCCGCTCGACCCCTCCTCGCCCTACTCGGCGACCAAGGCCGCCGGCGACCTGCTCGTCTCCGCTCACGTCCACACCTACGGCATCGAGGCCTCGATCGTCCGTGGCTCCAACAACTACGGCCCCCGCCAGTATCCGGAGAAGTTGATTCCCCTGACGGTCCTGAATGCGCTCCACGGAGACTCGCTGCCCGTGTATGGAGACGGGCGCCAGGTCCGCAACTGGCTCTACGTCGAGGACTTCTGCCGCGGCATCCACACGGTGCTGATGAACGGCCGCGCCGGCCAGGCCTACAACGTCGGCGGCCCCGACGAGTGCGAGAACATCGAGGTGGTGAAGCGGGTGATCGAGCTGACCGGCGCCGAGGAGTCGCTGATCGAGTACGTCAGCGACCGCCCCGGCCACGACCGCCGCTACTCACTCGCCTCCAACAAGATCCGCGATGAGCTGGGATGGGAGGCGCAGGTCCATTTCGCCGAGGGCCTGGAGAAGACCGTCGCCTGGTACCGCGACAACGAGGAGTGGTGGGGCCCGATCCGCTCCGGCGAGTACCGCGAGTACTACGAGAAGCAGTACGGAAGGTCTCTGGGCTGATGTGGGGGTCATTCCAGGTCCCCGCGCGCGCGTCTGGCGGCGGCGGACACACTGCGCGGCGCGGCGTCCTCGGTCGGCCAAATAGCGCTGCTATTCGGCCTCCCTGCGTCCTTGCCCCGCTTGGTCCGCCACTCGCCAGCCGCACACGGGGGGACCTGGAATGACCCCCGAGCGGTTGCCGACGAAGCTCGACGGTGTCGTGCTGCTGGAGCCCGACGTCCACGGCGACGAGCGCGGGTTCATGGTCGAGACCTTCAGCCGCGACGCCTGGGCGGAACTCGGGATCGAGATCGACTTCGTCCAGCACAACCACTCGCGCTCGGCCAGGGGCACCCTGCGCGGGATTCACTTCCAGACCGAGCCGGGCCAGGCGAAGCTGGTCCGCTGCGCCCGCGGCGAGATCCTCGACGTCGCCGTCGACCTGCGCCGCGCCTCGCCGACCTTCGGGCAGTGGGAGGCGCACCTGCTCGACGACGTCAGGCACCGCCAGCTCTTCGTCCCGGTCGGCTTCGGCCACGGCTTCGCCGTCCTCAGCGACGTCGCCGACGTCACCTACCAGGTCTCCAGCCTCTACGACCCGGCGACCGAGAAGGGGATCGCCTGGGACGACCCCGACGTCGCCGTCGACTGGCAAGTCCCCGAGCCGCTCCTCTCCGAGCGCGACAAGACCGCCCCGACTCTCACCGAGATCCGCGACACCCTCCCGTTCTAAGCGGTCGACGGGCCGAAATGTCGCCTATGGCGCGACATTTCGGCCCGTCGACGCGGAGATCGCGAGGCTGGCGGCGAGTTTGGCGCCGATGCCGGCGTAGACGGCGGCGTTGACGAGCGGGTTGTGCGCGGGGGCGTCGAAGCGGCGGTAGAAGCGGCCCATGCCGCGGTGGAAGGCGATTTCCTGGCGGGCGGCGCGTCGGGCGGCGCTGGAGCCGCCCTTGACGTGGAGGGCGACGCCGGCCGGCTCGTAGAAGACCTTCCAGCCGGCGTCCCAGAAGCGGTGGCACCAGTCGAGGTCCTCCATGTAGAGCCAGTAGCCCTCGTCCAGCAGGCCGACCTCGCGGATCGCCTCCGCCCGGCAGAGCATGAAGGCGCCGTTGACGGCGTCGACCTCGCCGGGCTCGTCGGCGCCCAGGTGCGTCGCCCGGTACTGGCTGAGGGCGCCGCCGGCGTCTGCCGAGCGCCCGATGCCGGCAAAGTGGGCGAGGGCGCCGAGCGGGGTCGGGAAGGAGCGCTTGCAGGCGTGGTCGAGGTCCCCGCTCTCGGTCACCAGCTTGACCCCGACCATGCCGATCCTCGGCTCGGAGCGCAGCCGCGCCAGGGCGGCGTCGAGGGTCCCGGCGTAGACCTCGGTGTCGGGATTGAGCAGCAGCACGGCGGCGGCCTCGCTCTCGCGCAGGACCAGGTTGTTGGCGGCGGAGAAGCCGATGTTGGCGCGCCGCAGCAGCCGCACTGCGGGGAACTCCCGCTCGACCGTGTCCGGGGTCGAGTCGGGGCTGCCGCTGTCGACGACCGTCACCCGCATCTCGCCGCTGGCCGGGTGCTCGGCCAGCGAGCGCAGGCACCGCCGCAGCAGCCCTTCGGCCCCGTGGCTGACGATCACGACCTCGAGGTCGGGCGGGGCCGGCATCTGCCGGAGGCTAGTAGGCGCCGTCGCCGCGGATGATCGCGCGCGGCGTACGCAACAGGATCGCCAGGTCGGTCAGCAGCGAGAGATTGTCGAGGTAGTCGCGCTCCATCGCCAGCCGCTCCTCGAAGGTGAGGTCGCTGCGGCCGTAGACCTGCATCGGCCCGGTCATCCCGGGCTTGACCGCAAGCCTTCCCCGCTGGCGCTCGTCGTAGAGAGCGACGACGCCCTCCTCCTCCGGCCGCGGCCCCACCAGCGACATGTCCCCGCGCAGGACGTTGATCAGCTGCGGCAGCTCGTCGACGCTGCTGCGCCGCAGGACCCGGCCGATCCTCGTCACCCGCGGGTCGTCGGGGATCTTGAAGGCCGGCTGCTCGAGCTTCGCCAGGTCGACCAGCTCCGCCAGCCGCTCCTCGGCGTCGGTGACCATGGTGCGGAACTTCAGCATCGTGAAGGTCTTGCCTTCCTCACCGGCGCGGCGCTGGCGGAAGAAGACGGGTCGGCCGGAGTCGAGCAGGATCGCGATCGCGATCGCGAGCAGGAGCGGCGAGAGCAGCGCCAGCAGGGTGGCGGAGACGACGACGTCCATGGCGCGCTTCATCGCGACCGTGGAGCGCGGCGGGTCGCTGAAACGGAAGTCGAGCACCGGCAGCTCGGCCAGCCGGTTCAGCTCGATCCCCGGGCCCAGCAGGCCGTAGTGCCGCGGCAGGAAGGTGAGCGCCAGGCCCTCCGCCTTGCACTCCTCGATCAGCCGCTCCGCCTCCTGCTCGCTCATCTCCTGTTCGGTCACGACCACGCGCTCGATCACCTGCTCGTGGGCGACCCTGGAGATGTCGGCGATGGAGCCGAGGCGGGGAAGCTCGATCGACTTGTCGTCTCCGGGCGAGGAGAGGTACCCGACCAGCGCCAGGCGGGTCTCGGGATGGGTGGAGACGCGCCGCGCGACCATGTCGGCGGCCGCCGAGGGCCCAACCACGATGCCGATCGCCAGGCCGGTCAGGTGGTGCCAGAGGAAGCGCAGCACCCCGCGCAGTACGAAGCTCCCCCCGAGCGTCCCGATTCCGAGCGCGATCGCGCTCATCGGCGAGAGTGGGCCGACCGGACTCAGCGCCAGCAGGCCGTCGAGGACGAGGGTCCCGACGACGCTCGCCGAGACCAGCGAGGGCAACTCGTCCAGGGTGCTGTGACGGATCCGGCGGTGGTCGTTGTCGTAGAGCCCGTGGAGCTTCACCACCAGGATCCAGGCGGGGCTGAACAGCACCGCCCAGAACAGCGTCGCGACGTCCGTGCTCGAGGTCGCCGCGGTGACGACGAAGAGCGAGCCCACCAGCGCCGTCCAGTCGCCGAGGGCGAGCAGACGGCGCAGCAGCGCTCCGCGCCGGCGTGAGCCGCTCGGCCCCGACAGCCCGAGGCGCCCAGCGTCCGGGCGCTCGCCCGGCGGCTCGGGCCTGGGCCGGGCTGTAGCTGTTTCCCGGGCTCTTTCCTTCTGGGCGTCAGACGCTCGGCTCATCCGCAGCCTTCAAACCCTTCCCGGAGGCATTCTTCTTCGGGGTTGAGCCGCTGCGCTTCGCGCAGGTCGGCTCGGGCAGCTCCGGATTCGCCGGCTTCGTTCTCGATCTTCGCGCGCAGGTAGTGGAGGACCCAGTTGCGGTCTTCGCGGTCGATCGCCTCGCTCATCCGTTCGTTGGCGGTCGCGTAGTCCTGCTGGAACTGGGCCAGGAGACCGAGCTGCACGTAAGGGGACGCGGCCCAGGGCTCGATCGACCGCGCCGTGTTCGCGTGTTCGACGGCGCTGGCGATGTTGCCGTCGGCAGCCGCCCCTTTGCTGGCGTCGATCTCGCGGTCGACCAGGAGCGGCCCGATCAGCGCCAGCGCGGCGATCCAGGCGACCGCCAGGCCGGCAACTGCGAGGCCGTACCGGCGCTCCTCGCCGTGTCCGTTGGAGCTGGCCCGCGCGCGAACCAGCTGGGCGCAGCGGGCGGCGACGAGGGCGCCGCTGGCGAGGAAGAAGACCGCGCCGACCGCCGCGATCTCCCAGAACCAGTCGATCGCGGCACCGACTGCGAAGGCGAGGCAGGCGGCGAGCAGTGCCGCGTAGAGCTCACGTTGCTCCCCGCTACCGGCTCGCCAGGCCCCTAACCCGGTCCACAAGAGGGTGAGGACGAGGGCCAGTACGAGCAGGCCGCCGACCAGCCCCAGCTCGGCGAAGGCCTCCAGGTAGAGCGAGTGGGCGTCCAGCACCGGCGTCGGGACATGCCGGAGCTGCTCCCAGGAGAATTTGTAGGTGCCGGCGCCGTGGCCGATCAGCGGCTCTTCGCCGAAGGCGTCGATCGCGACGCGGAAGAATTCGTCGCGTCCAGCCCCGGAGAGATCGCCGAAGTGCTGCTCGGGCCGGCTCGGGAATTGCAGGTCGGGGCTGGTGAACTGGTCCCAGGCACGGCCACCGACGGCGATCGCGGCGCCAATCGCGACCAGCGCCGCGACCAGCGCGATCCGTTTCAGCACGACGCGGTTGCGCGACAGCTCCACCGCCCGCCCAGTCAAGCCGCCACCGCGGCGCTCGAGCCGGCGCAGCCCGGCGAACAGCAACAGGGCCAGCACCGTCCCGGCGACCAGGATCAACAGCACCGTCACGCCCTGGTCGACCGCGGCCTGGTTGTCGATGTTGTCGGCGAGGCTGCGCCTTGCCTGCACGGCGATCACCGCCGGCAGCGCGCCGATCGCGCCGATCGCCAACGTTCCCAGCAGCCAGAGACGGTCGTGGGAGAGCGCCAGCAGGCAGCCGCAGGCGACGAGCAGAGCCAGCAGCCCGCCCCGCGAGTAGGTGAGGTAGAGCGCCAGCAGGGTCGTCGGCAGCGACGCGACCGCGAGCCACCGCAGCGTCTTGTTCAGCGAATGCCGGCTCATCCAGAGGGTGAGGGCCGTGGAAATGCCGAAGGCGATGCCGTTGGCGTTCCAGTACCCGAGCGGGTAGCGCAACCTCGGACCGCTGCCGAGGCCCTCTCCGACGCTGACGACGTGCGGCAGCAGGCGGGCCGCGAGGGCGGCGACCGCGATGCCGATCAGGGCAATTGCGATCCCCTCAGCGAAACGTTGGCGCGTTTGGTCGGTTTGGGCGATCAGGAATGCGACAAGGAAGAGCCCGAGGTAGACCAGGACACGGTCAGCTTCCACGACGCTGAGCTCAGTCGACCCCGACCAGAGAGATGAGGATGCGGAAACAAGCGCCAATGCCCCGATCAGCCCACTCGCCCAGTAAAACGGCCGCGCGAGCCTCGCTCGCCCAGCGGCGCCGAGGGCCAGCATGCCCGCCACGATCAACCATACGGCCAGGCCGGCGACGTGGCGCTCGCCCAGCACGAAGCCCCCACCAGCCAGGGCCAGCCCGAGGACCAAGACGAGCGGACTTATCAACGCCGCTGATTCCTTTAACCTTGCCCGCCATGCTTCGGACCCGCCATTCCCGCGCCCGTAGTTCGGCCCGACCCGTTTCCTCGCTTCTGTCAGTGCTTGTTCTGCTGGCAATGGCTTGCTTTCCGGTTCTGGCTCATGCCGAAGATTCGAGCGGCATCCAGTACGAACCTGAAGTACCAACCGTCACGGGGCACCAAGGTTCCAACATTCCCCCTGCCAAGTCCTCGAACTCGGGCGGTGGCATGTCTCCGACCGAATCGGGAGCTTCCCACTCTGGTTCGTCAGGCGGAGCATCGGCAAGGGGCGACCATCCAAGCACGGGTGCCGGTGGTAGTACGGGCCAGGGTAGCCAAGCCAACGTCTCCAGCGGCGGCCAGAACCCGAATGGCTCGCAGCGTTCAGGCGACCTGGCGGCCAATTCGCAGCCGGGCGGCGTTACCGGCGACAGCTCTTCCTCCTCACCCCTGGTCCCGATCCTGATCGCCATCGCTGCTCTCGCCGCGGTCTCGATCGGGGCGGTCGTTTACCGACAGCGGCGCCAGCGCCCGGGCTCCAGCGTCTCGCCCAAGGCGAGCTGAGCCGTGTCGAAAGCGAGCGAGCGCATGGGCAGGAGAATGCGTGCCTGGATGGCGGTGGTGGCCACGGCGGTTCTCGCCGGATCCTTCGCGTCCGCGGCGCAGGCCCTGCCGTCCGGCTTCTGGGGCGTGGCTCCCCAGGGCCTTCTCAGCCAAGAACAGTTCCAACGGCTCAGCCGTGGTGGGGTCGAAAGCCTGCGGATCCCGTTCGGTTGGGCGGGCGTGCAGCCGAGCAAGGGCGGCGCCTTCGGCTGGGCCACCATCGACGGCCAGGTGGGAGCGGCCTCCCAGGCGGGCATCCAGGTTCTCCCCTTCCTCGCGGGCGCTCCCGAGTGGGCGGTGCCGTCCGTGTTCGTCCCAGGTTCGGGCCGCAGCGTCAAAGCGCCGGGGCACCTGCCCGTGACCGGAGCCGCTCGCAGCGGCTGGACCAACTTCGTCAAGGCGGCTGTCGCCCGCTACGGGCCCAACGGCACTTTCTGGGCGGAGAACCCGACGCTCCCCAACCGGCCGATCCGCACTTGGCAGATCTGGAACGAGCAGAACTTCAAGTACTTCGTGGCCAAGCCCAATCCGGGCGAATACAGCCGACTCGTGAAGTTCTCCCACGCGGCGGTCAGGGGCGTTGACCCCGGCGCCAAGGTCATCCTCGGCGGCATGTTCGCGCGACCGAAGGGCGCGAGGAACACGAAGTCGGGCAAGCACAAGAGCCTCAACTACTACGCGGCCGACTTTCTGGAAGAGATGTACCGGGGGACCCCGGGAATCCGGTCGAGCTACGACGGCGTCGCCTTGCACCCCTACACCTACAACTTCCAGGAACTCGCTCCGGAGATCGAGGAACTGAGATCCCTGATGAAGCAGAACCAGGACGGCGCCACCGGCCTCTGGATCACCGAGGTGGGCTGGAGCTCAGAACACCCGACCCACAGCGATCTCTTCGCCAAGGGGATGGCCGGACAGGCGCAACAGCTGAAGGGCGCCTTCTCCGAATTCAAGGCCAGGCAGTCGAAATGGCGCCTGAAGCAGATCATCTGGTTCTCGGTCGACGACCAGGACGGCGCCTGCAACTTCTGTGGTGGCTCCGGGCTCTTCGGCAAAGGCTTCGTCCCGAAGAAGGCCTGGTACGCCTACGTCAAGTTCGCCGGCGGGACGCCCTAGAGACGCCTTCGACGAGGGTGTGCGTGAGGGGAGGCGATGGCCCTCCTCACTCGCAACTCGTCGATGGAGAGTCCTCCGGCTGACGCCATGAAGGCGCTCCCCTCCTCCCGCGCAAAACGTTCGGAGGGTGATCGGATCCCCTTCCCCACCCACCCCGCTGCGTAAGATCGGTGGGTTGGCGACCAACGCGAAATCGAGCACGAAGTCTGACCCGCTGGCCCCTTTCAGCGCGCCCGTCAGGCGCTGGTTCGAGGCATCCTTCGAGGGGCCGACGCCGGCGCAGGCGGGTGGCTGGGCGGCGATCTCCGGGGGCGCCAACGCTCTCATCTGCGCGCCGACCGGTTCCGGCAAGACGCTCGCCAGCTTCCTCTGGGGCATCGACAAGCTGGCCCGCTCAGCCGAGCTGGGCACTGGAGTGCGCCTCGTTTACGTGTCTCCCCTGAAGGCGCTCTCCTATGACATCGAGCGCAACCTGCGGGCGCCGTTGCGGGGGATCGGCGCAGACATCTCGGTCGGGCTGCGCACCGGCGACACCTCTCAGGCCGAACGCCGGGCGATGCGCAAAACCCCGCCCGACATCCTCATCACCACCCCGGAGTCGCTCTACCTGATGCTCTCCTCCGGCGTCCGCGAGATCCTCGCCACGACCGAAGCGGTGATCGTCGACGAGATCCACGCGGTTGCGCAATCCAAGCGGGGGTCGCACCTGGCGTTGACGCTCGAGCGGTTGGATCACTTGGCGAAGACGTCCCGGCCCGCGGGTCCTGTCACGGGTGATGGGGGGGCGCTGCGGGCGGGGTCGTTCTCGACCCCCCCATCACCCGCGCCACCCGCGGGAGGGGCGGATTCGCCGGAGATCCAGCGGATCGGGCTGTCGGCGACGCAGCGCCCGCTGGAGCGGATTGCTCGGTTCCTCGTGGGGCCGAAGAGGGAGTGCAGGATCGTCGACGCCGGGCACAGGAAGGCGCTGGACCTGGAGATCGTGGTGCCGGTCGAGGACATGGCGGATCCGGGAGCGCCGGCCTATCCGAGCGAGGACGGCCTGCCGCCGACCGAAGTCGAGCCCTCCGCCCACATCCGCTCGATCTGGCCGGCGATCTATCCGAAGCTCCTCGAGCTCGTCCAGGAACACACCTCGACGATCATCTTCGTCAACAACCGCCGCGCCTCCGAGCGCCTCGCCAAGCGCTTGAACGAGCTGGCCAACGGAGAAGGGGAGAGCGAGCTTCCAGCTACCGAGCACGCGGGACACGCTTCGGGAGGATCGGATGAGGGTCCGAGAACGAATACCTCGCCCGCAGGATCCTCATCCGATCCTTCGGATGGGCGTTTCGTCGAGATCGCACGGGCTCATCACGGCTCGCTCTCTCACGAGGAGCGGACGCTGGTCGAGGAGATGCTCAAGTCGGGAGAGCTTCCTTGTCTCGTCGCCACCAGCTCGCTGGAGCTCGGCATCGACATGGGCGCCGTCGATCTGGTGATCCAGGTCGAGTCGCCGAAGTCGGTGACCCGCGGCCTGCAGCGGATCGGCCGCGCCGGGCACGGCCTCGGCGAGGTCTCCAAAGGCCGGATCTTCCCCAAATATCGCGGCGACCTGCTCGAGTGCGCGGTGGTCGCGCGGCGCATGCGCGAAGGGGAGATCGAGGAGACGGTGATCCCCCAGAACCCGCTCGACGTGCTCGCCCAGCACCTCGTCTCGATGGCCGCGCTGGACGAGTGGGAGGTCGACGAGGTGGAGCGCCTCGTCACCGCCACCGAGCCCTTCCACGACCTCTCCCGCGAGCAGCTGGAGAACGTCCTCGACATGCTCGACGGCCGCTACCCCTCCGACCGCTTCGCCGAGCTGCGGCCGCGGATCGTCTGGGACCGCATCGGCGGCACCATCCACGGCCGCAAAGGCTCGCGCCAGCTGGTCGTCACCAACGCCGGCACGATCCCCGACCGGGGCCTCTACGGCGTCCACCTGCCCGACGGCCGCCGGGTCGGCGAGCTCGACGAGGAGATGGTCTACGAGGCCCGGCCCGGCCAGACCTTCCTGCTCGGCGCCACCACCTGGCGGATCGAGGAAATCACCCGCGACCGGGTCATCGTCACCCCCGCACCCGGCGCACCCGGCGCCGTCCCCTTCTGGAAGGGCGACGGGATCGGCCGCCCGGCCGAGCTGGGCCGGGCGATCGGCGCCTTCGCCCGCGAGGCGGTCTCGCGCGAGCCGGCCGAGCTGGCCGCCGAGTACGACCTCGACCCCCGCGCCGCCAACAACCTCGTCACCTACCTGCGCGAGCAGCAGGCCGCCACCCGCGTCGTCCCCTCCGACCAGACGATCGTCGTCGAGCGCTTCCGCGACGAGATCGGAGACTGGCGCCTCTGCGTGCTCTCGCCCTTCGGCGGCCGCGTCCACTCCGCCTGGGGACTTGCCCTGGCGGCGAAGATCCGCGCCGAGCACGACCTCGAGGCGGACGCGATCTGGTCCGACGACGGCATCGTCATCCACCTCCCCGACGCCGACGAGCCGCCGGCCGCCGAGATGGTCCTGATCGAGCCCGACGAAATCGAGGACCTGATCGTCTCCGAGCTGTCCGGCTCGGCCCTGTTCGGCGCCCGCTTCCGCGAGAACGCCTCTCGCTCGCTGCTGATCCCCCGCGCCTACCCCGGCAAGCGCACGCCGCTCTGGCAGCAGCGCCTCAAGTCCCAGAGCCTGCTCGAGGTGGCGCGGGACTTCCCCCGCTTCCCGGTCATCCTCGAGACCTACCGCGAGTGCCTCCAGGACGTCCTCGACCTGCCCTCGCTCGCCGACCTCCTGCGCAAGCTCCACGCCCGCCAGATCAGCCTGGTCGAGGTCGAGACCCCGACCGCCTCGCCCTTCGCCTCCTCGCTGCTGTTCGACTACGTCGCCACCTACATGTACGAGGGGGACACGCCGAACGCCGAGCGGCGGGCGGCGGCGCTGGCGCTCGACCGCGACCTGCTGCGCGAGCTGCTGGGGCAGGAGGAGCTGCGCGAGCTGATCGACCCCGAGGCGCTGGAGGAGGTCGAGGAACAGCTCCAGCACCGCACCGAGGCCGGCCGCGCCGGCGACCGCGACGCCCTCCAGCAGCTGCTGCGCAACATCGGCGACCTCACCGCCGCCGAGTGCGACGAGCGGGTCGCCGAGGGCTACTCAGCCGCCTCGATGCTGGGGAAGCTCGTCGCCGAGCGCCGTGTCGCCCTGGTCCGGGTCAACGGCGAGGAGCGCTACATCGCCGCCGAGGACGCCGGCCTCTACCGCGACGCCCTCGGGGTCCCGCCCCCGGCGGGCCTGCCCGAGACCTTCCTCGAGGAGCACCCGGACGCGATGCGGGCCCTGGTCCGCCGCTTCGCCCGCACCCACGGTCCCTTCCCGACCGCCCGCCTCGCCGAGCGCTACGGCGTCGACCCCTCACCCGCCCTGCGCGAGCTGGAGAGCGAAGGGGCGATGGTCCGCGGTGAGCTGCTGCCGGGGGGCACCGAGCGCGAGTGGTGTGACTCCGAAGTCCTGCGGCGGGTCCGTCGCGCCAGTCTCGCCCGCCTGCGCAAGGAGGTCGAGGCCGCCGACCGCAGCGAGCTGGCCCGCTTCCTGCCGAGCTGGCAGAACGTCGACGCCTACCGCCCCGCCGGCGCCGGTCCCGACCGCCTGCGCGAGGCGCTGGTGCCGCTGCAGGGGGTGGCGCTGACCCCGAAGGTCTGGGAGCGCGACGTGCTGCCGCGCCGCCTCGGCGCCTACTCGCCGACCTGGCTCGACGAGCTCTGCACCAGCGGCGAGCTGGTCTGGGTCGGCGCCGGCGCCCTCGGCCGGTCCGACGGCCGCGTCGCCCTCTACTTCCGCGAAGACGTCCGCCTCGCCGGCCCGCCGCCGGCCAACGCCAAGCTGGAGCCGGCGCAGGGAGAGGTCCACGACGCGATCCGCGGGCGGCTCGACGCCGGCCCCTCCTTCTGGCTCGACCTCCTCGCCGACCTCGACCACCCCGCCGAGGAGCTGCACAACGCCCTCTGGGACCTCGCCTGGACGGGAGAGGTCACCAACGACGCCTTCTCGCCGCTGCGGGCGCCGCGCCTGCGGGCGGTGGCGCCGAGCGAGCGCCAGGGCCGCCGCTTCGCCCGCCGCCGCTCGACCACGGGCGCCGCCGTGCAGGGCCGCTGGTCCCTGACCGCGCCGATCTTCGCCGGCGCCCCCGGGCCCGGCGCCCGCCTCCGCGCCCAGGCCGAGCTGATGATGGAGCGCTACGGAATCGTCACCCGCGAGACCGTCCTCGCCGAGGGCGTCCCCGGCGGCTTCGCCACCCTCTACGCCGAGCTCGGCAACCTGGAGCTGCTCGGCACCGCCCGCCGCGGCTACTTCGTCGAGGGCCTCGGCGGCGCCCAGTTCGCCCTCCCCGGCGCGGTCGAGCGGCTGCGCTCGCTGCCCGAAGCCAATGGCTCCCACCTCGTCCTCGCCGCCACCGACCCGGCCAACCCCTACGGCGCCTCGCTGCCCTGGCCGAAGCTGGAGGGCGGCCGGCGCCCGGGCCGCACCCCCGGCGCCCACCTCCTCCTGCGCGACGGTGTGCCAGTCGTCTTCGTCGAGCGCGGCGGCCGCGGCATCCTGCGGCTGGCGCCGATTGCGGGGGCCGAGCTGGAGGAGGCGATGCGGGCGCTGGCCGGCGGTGTGTCGGCCGGCCACCTGCCGAAGCTGGCGATCGAGAAGCTCGACGGCGAGCCGGTGATCGGCTCCGGTCACGAGGAGGCGCTGATCGGCGCCGGCTTCAGCCGCGGACCGCGGAAACTGACCGCGTCCGCCTAGCGTCCTGAGTCGGTGATCCGCCGTCATCCCGGCCCCGTGGCGCCGATCCGGCTGCGGCACGCGGCCCGAGGGGGCTGCTCGGCGACGCTTCCGAGATTGACCACACTGGGGTGGGGTCAATGTCGGAAGCGTGCGCCAGTGACCGGCTCCGAGCTGGCTCTTGAGCGCTCGGGGGCCTGCCTGGGCGAACCGGATGCTCATGACCCTCATGAGCCGCTCCATATCAGTGGTTTTCGGCCCGTTGACCGAACAGCCATCCCCCGGACTCGTCTATCGGGCGTTATGCCTGCGAACTGACGACTCGGATCACTAGCTTTGTGGCGCGTACCGGGCCAGCTCCATCCGGAGGCCGGGATCGCGGCCTCGGCGGTCCCGCGAGCCCGGCGGGGCGCCTTTGTCAACCATGGGTTTGCAAAGTCGCCCCGGCTGGCCGACAACCGCCTTGGAGCTGACCCGGTACGCGCCAGCTTTGTACGTAATTCCCGTACACGGATGTACGGTGAATCCGCCGATCGGGCAGCGTGGTCGCGGACGAGCACCGGATCGCCCGTTCGACCCTTCAGCAGGCACTGGACGGTTGCTCACCGATCAGCAGCATGTCCGCCGCGACGCGGAGGGCAGGCCCTACCTTCTCGATCCCCTCCTGGGAGAGTGGCTGAGGCGACGGTGATTCCCCCTTGTGTCCGCTCTCGTCCGGCCCGTTGCCATAATCGCCTTAGTGTCTGACAGGGAGCAGAGCGCGGTCGAGCTGCTGAGGAGCGTGGCGCTCTTCGCCGATCTCGAGCAGGGCGCGCTGGAGCGCTTCTCCCAAGTCGCCGTGCCGCGGACGTTTCCGGCCGGCACCCGGGTCTTCCACGAGGGCGACAACTCGGACGCCTGCTACATCGTCAAGGAGGGCAGCTTCCGGGTCACCCGCGAGCACACCGACGGGCGCGCGATCACCCTCGCCACGCTCGGCCCCGGGGAGATCTTCGGCGAGCTGGCGATGCTCGACGGCGACAAGCGCTCGGCCAGCGCCGAGGCGCTCACCGACGGCGAGCTGTTGGCGCTGCCGGCCGGCGACGTGCGCTCGCTGCTCGCCCGCCATCCGGAGATCGCGCTGAAGCTGGTCGCCGGCCTGGTGCGGCGGCTGCGCGCCGCCAACGTGCGGCTCTCGCGCCAGTCCTTCCAGACCGTGCCCAGCCGGGTCGCCGGGATCCTCTCCCAGCTCAGCCGGGAGGCCCAGGACGGGGGCGAGCCCGGCGAGGTGACGATCCGCATGAACCAGACCGACCTGGCCCAGCTGGCGGGCACCTCGCGGGAGAGCGTCAGCCGCTTCCTGGCCGAGCTCGAGCGCGCCGGCGTCGTCCGCTCGGGCCGCGGCCGCGTCACCGTGTTGGACCCCTCGAAGCTGCGGAACTACATCTATTAGGCCGATGGCCGACTTCGCCGCTCGCCGCGCGAAGATGGTCGAGCGGCAGCTGCGGGGACGTGGGATCCGGGACGAGCGGGTGCTGGTGGCGATGGCCACGGTGCCGAGGGAGACGTTCGTACCCAGCCGCGAACGCCACCGCGCCTACGCCGACTCGGCGCTGCCGATCGGCGAGGCGCAGACGATCTCTCAGCCCTGGATCGTCGCCGCGATCTGCCAGGCGCTGGAGCTGAACGGCTCCGAGCGCGTGCTCGAGGTCGGGACCGGCTCGGGCTACTCGGCCGCCGTGCTCTCGCTGCTGGCCGGCGAGGTGGTCAGCATCGAGCGCCATGGCCGGCTGGCCCGCGCCGCCCGTGGGGCGCTTGCCTCGCTCGGGGTCAGGAACGTGGAGATCCTCGTCGGGGACGGCAGCCGCGGCGTTCCGGAGCGGGCGCCGTTCGACGCGATCGCGGTCCATGCGGCGGCCCCGGCGCCACCGCCGGCCCTGATCGCCCAGCTCGCCGACGGCGGCCGGTTGGTGGTGCCGGTCGCCTCCGACTCGACCGAGGTCCTCACGGTGCTGCGGCGCCGCGGCGAGGAGATCGAGACCGAGGCGATCGGGTCCTGCCGCTTCGTGCCGCTGATCGGCGAGGAGGGCTTCTGAGGCTGCGGCCGCTCAGCAGCTCGTGGGAGACGGGTCGGCCCGATCCTTGACCACGTCGTCGTTGCCGCCGCCGCAGTCGATCCGCCTGTCGCGGTGGCCGTCGACCGCTTCGATGAAGTCGTCGCCGCCCCCGCCGAGGAAGGTGTCGGCGCCGAGGTGGCCCATCAGGCTGTTGGCGCCGTCGTCGCCGACAAGGAGGTCGGGGCCGTCGGAGCCCTCGAGGCTCTCGTTGTCGCCCTGGACCTGATCGGGGGTGCCGCATCCCGCCGGCCCGCCGCTGCCGCCGAGCGTGATCCGGAGGTTGTCGGTTGAGCGCGCATAGGAGACGGTGTCCTCGCCCGGGCCGCCGGCGTAGCTGTGGCCCTGGCAAGTGAGGACGGAGGAGACGAGCAGATCGTTGCCGGGACCGCCGCGCAGCGTGTCGGCGCCGGGGTCGGCATAGAGGACGTCGCTGCCACCGTCGCCGTCGAGGGTGTCGTTGCCGTTGTCGGGGTTGTTGTAGTTCTCGCCCGCTTCCAGCACCTCGTCACCGGGCCCGCCGAGCAGGGTGTCGCTGCCGGCGTTGCCGTTGATCCGCACTTTGGCGGTGTGGGGGATGCTGGGGTCGATGACGATGCCATCGGCGCCATTGCCGCCGGTGACGACGATCAGCGCCAGGGCCGTCGCGCCCGGGCAGACGACCACGTTCGCGTTGCTGGGCGGGTTGAGGCAGCCGCTGCCGGCGATGATCGGGATCCTGTCGGAGATCGTCCATCCTGACGGCCCGCTCGAGATCCGGATGTCGTCGTTGTCCGGGCTGCCCTGGACGACGAGGCTGGAGCCGTCGAGTCCCTGGTTGAGGATCGCGTAGGCGAGGCCCGGCGGGGGGCCGGATTCCGGTCCGCAGGAGTTCTCGACGGCGAAGCCGTGGCAGGCGTCGCTGCCCGGGCCGCCGAACGCTTCGTCGCCGCCGTCGCCGCTTTCGAGGGTGTCGTCGCCGACGCCGCCGTCGAGGCGGTTCGGGGCGGCGTCGCCGACGATGGTGTCGCCCTGCGGGGAGCCGACCACGTCCTCGAAGCCGCTCAGAACGTCGTGGCCGTCGCCTTTGGCCTTGTTCGCCGCGAGGTTCACCTGGATCCCGCCACGGGTCGCGCTCGCGTAGGAGACGATGTCCCTGATCCCGTCCCCGCCGGCGAGGTCGTCGGTGCCGGCGTCGCCGCGGACGACGTCGCCGTCGCCGGGGCCGCCGTCGGCGCTGTCGATGCCCGCGCCGCCGAAGACCTGGTCGGATCCCGGCCCCCCGTCGAGGTCGAGGTCGTCCCCCGGCCCGCCTTCGATCCGGTCGTTGCCGGGCCCGCCGTGGATCTTGTCGTTGCCCTTGTCCCCGAACAGCTTGTCGTCGCCGCCGCCACCGTCGATCGGGTCGCTTCCCTGCTGACCGTCGAGGTAGTCGTTGCCGGAGCCGCCGTCGAGGCCATCCGGGCCCTTGGCGCCGATCAGGTCGTCGTCGCCGCTGCCACCGTGGAGCTGGTCGGCGCCTTTCGATCCCGACAGCGTGTCGTTGTCAGCGCCGCCGTCGAGCATGTCGGACCCGGTTTCCCCGAACAGGCTGTCGTCTCCCTCTTCCCCGTAGACGCTGTCGAATCCGCTCCCGGCGTGGATCACGTCGTCGCCGGGCCCGCCGCAGATCGTGTCGTTGCCGTTGGCGCCGCCGCTGATGCGGTCGTCGCCGCCACCGCCGTCGATCACGTCGCTGGCCCTTTTGCCGACGATCACGTCGTTCCCCGCGGTGCCCTTGATCGTCACCCTCTTGCCGGCGCAGGTCGCCGCCGAGGCGCCATCTGCAAACGGCGCCAGCAGCAGGGCGGCAGCGCAGACGGTGGCGAGGAGGAGGAGTCGGGTGGGGTTGATTGCGGTTGGCATGTCCTTCTTAATCGGTCCCCCACGCACAGACCTCGAATCGGGGGTCGGATAGACGTCCAGAACGAGCGCCCGTCAGAGGTCCAGACACGAAACGCTTGGCGGAATCACGTCGCGGCCCTTCCGTCGGCTCGCTCGCCCCCGGGCGCCGGGCGGGCTGGCGGGGGCGGGACGGCGTCCTATACGCTCGCCCCCAATGAGGGGCGGCATCTATGTCTTGAACTTCTATTCCGCGGTCTTCATCGACCAGCTGAAGCGTGGGCGTAAGAGTGCGACGATCCGCCTCGGCGACAAGAGCGGCAAGTACGAGCGCGGCCAGGTCGTCTGGGTCACGGTCGGGTTCCGCCACAGCCCGCGCGAGAAGATCTTCACCGCGGTCATCGACGACGTCGAGGTGAAGCGGTTAGGAGACCTCTCGCGGCGCGACATCGAGCACGACAACCCGGAGTTCCGCCGCCTCGAGGAGACCACCAGGTTCCTCGAACAGATCTACAGCCGGGAGATCTCCCCCGACGACACGGTCACGGTCATCCGCTTCTCGCAGATCGTCGAGCCCCCGCGGGCGCACCTGGGCAACGGGGAGACGCCGCGCCACAACTAGGGCCGATGGCCGAGTACGCGTTCCTGACCACCTGGCTCCTGGAATCCCCCCGCCAGCCGGTCTGGGAGGCGATTCACGACCAGGAACATTGGCCGCGCTGGTGGCGTGGGGTGGAGAAGGCGGAGGAGCTGAAGCCGGGCGACGAGGACGGGGTCGGCAGCGTCTCGCGGATGGTCTGGAAGAGCCTTCTGCCCTACCGGGTCGAGTTCGAGGTGACGACGACGCGCGTCGAGCACCCGAGCCTGATGGAAGGGCACGCGATCGGCGAGCTCGAGGGCGTCGGCCGCTGGCGCCTCTACGAGCAGGACGGGGTCACCGCGGTCCTCTACGAGTGGAACGTCTCCACCACGAAGCCGTGGATGAACCGGCTGGCGCCGGTGCTGCGCCCGGCCTTCGAGTGGAACCACGACTGGGTGATGGCGCGGGGTGGCGAGGGAATCGCCGGCCTGCTCGGCTGCGAGTTGCTTGCAGCCGACTGAGCGACCCCGCTATCTTTCCCTGTGTTGGCACTCCCACCATTAGAGTGCCAACGTCGCTGGACGCCGGAAATGGCTTCACAGCGGCGTTTCCCGACTTTTCCCCACAAATCACTTATCGATAACGGAGGTTCACGGATGAAGCTGAAGCCCCTCGGGGACCGGCTGATCGTCAAGCCGATCGAGGAGGAGGAGACGACTGCCAGCGGCATCGTCCTCCCCGACACGGCCAAAGAGAAGCCGCAGAAGGGCAGGGTCGTCGCCGTCGGCGACGGCGCGATCAACGAGGACGGCAGCCGCCGCCCGCTCGATGTCTCGGAGGGCGATGAGGTCCTCTACTCCAAATACGGAGGCACCGAGGTGACCGTCGAGGGGGATGACCTGCTCGTGCTTCGCGAGTCGGACGTCCTGGCCAAGCTCGGCTAGACCCTTCCCATCAGGACTTAAGAACCAAGGAGGACTGAATCCACATGGCTCATAAGGAGCTGAAGTACGCAGAGGAGGCCAGAGGGGCCCTGCAGGCCGGCGTCGACGCCGTCGCCAACGCCGTCAAGGTCACCCTCGGCCCCAAAGGCCGTTACGTCGTGCTCGACAAAAAGTTCGGCGCACCGACGATCACCAACGACGGCGTCACCATCGCCCGCGAGATCGAGGTCGAGGACGTCTTCGAGAACCAGGGCGCCCAGCTCGTCCGCGAGGTCGCCACGGCGACCAACGACGTCGCCGGCGACGGCACCACGACGGCGACCCTGCTGGCCCAGATCATCGTCCGCCAGGGGCTGAAGAACGTGGCCGCCGGCGCCAACCCGCTGGCCCTGCGCCGCGGCATCGAGAAGGCTGTCGACGAGGTCGTCGAGAACCTGCGCGAGAAGCAGTCCAAAGAGGTTGCGGGCAAGGACCAGATCGCCCGCGTGGCCGCCATCTCGGCCGCCGACGACGAGATCGGCAACGTGATTGCCGACGCGATCGAGAAGGTCGGCAAAGACGGCGTCGTCAACGTCGAGGAGGGCCAGACCTTCGGCATGGAGCTGGAGTTCACCGAGGGCATGCAGTTCGACAAGGGCTACATCTCGCCGTACATGGTCACCGACCAGGACCGCATGGAGGCGGTGCTGGAGGAGCCCTACATCCTCATCGCCAACCAGAAAATCGGTTCCGTGCGGGACATCCTGCCGGTGCTCGAGCAGGTCATGCAGGGCGGCAAGCCGCTGCTGATCGTGGCCGAGGACGTCGAGGGCGAGTGCCTGGCGACCCTGGTCGTCAACAAGCTGCGGGGCACCTTCACCGGTGTCGCCGTCAAAGCCCCCGGCTTCGGCGACCGCCGCAAGCGGATGCTCGAGGACATCGCGATCCTCACCGGCGGCGAGGTGATCACCGAGGAGATGGGTCTCAAACTCGAGAACACCCAGCTCGCCCAGCTCGGCAAGGCCCGCCGCGTCGTCGTCTCCAAGGACACGACCACGGTGATCGACGGCGCCGGTAGCGGTGACGACATCAAGGGCCGGATCAAGCAGATCAAACAGGAGGTCGAGAGCACCGACTCCGACTTCGATCGCGAGAAGCTCCAAGAGCGCCTCGCGAAGCTCGCCGGAGGTGTCGCCGTGGTCAAGGTCGGCGCTGCCACCGAGACCGAGATGAAGGAGAAGAAGCACCGCGTCGAGGACGCGCTGCAGGCGACCCGCGCCG
>JBBDYP010000081.1:0-2519 GCA_040900615.1 Solirubrobacterales bacterium
GAGCTCCCGCCAGCTTCAAGCACGAGGGTCCAAGCGGCTGAAGGGTTCTGGTGCCTATGGGCACCACGAAGCTTCGAGCCCACAGCCGCTCCGTCGCTCTGGGGGACGGGTGCTTGGGCGCTGCCGACCTTGACCCCACCAGAGGTGGGTGAAAGTCGGCAGCGGTCATCCAGGCGCTGGTGTCCGGGCGTCTCTGGTCATGGCTTCGAGCGAGGGGAGCCGCTCGCCCACGCCTCGCCGAGAGTCCCGTCTGGCCGGTTCGTCACCATCGGTGGCCGTGACTGTCGTCCTCGCAATAGCCGTCGTCGTCCTCGCCGCGGGGCTCGTCTACGCGCTCGTCTCGCGGCGCGAAGAGCCCCTGCAGCAGCCCGATCTCGGGCCGGCGATCCAGGAGGCGACCTCGCGGGCCATCGCCGACCTCCTGAAGGTCAGCGAGGAGTCGCGGAAACGCGACACGGAGGCGGCCAAGGAGGCGCTGGACAGGCGCCAGGCGGAGATCAAGGGCCTGACCGAGCGGATCGCCAAGGGTCAGGAGAAGATCGAAAAGGAGGTCCAGCGCCGCGGCGAGACCGACCTCCAGACCCGCACCCTGCTCGAGCAGATGGGGCAGACGATCGGCAACCTCAACGCCGAGACCGCCGGCCTGAAGAAGGCGCTGCGCCAGCCGCAGACCCGCGGGCAGTGGGGCGAGCTGCAGCTGCGCCGCTGCATCGAGATCGCCGGCATGACCGAGCACGTCGACTTCGAGTTGCAGGAGACGCTGCACACCGAGGAGGGGCGACTCCGTCCCGACGCCCGCTTCCTGCTGCCGGAGGGCCGCAGCTTCGTCGCCGACTCCAAGGTGCCGCTCGACGCCTTTCTCGACGCCCAGGAGGCGGAGGTCGACTCCGAGCGCCGGCTGCACCTCGATCGCCACGCGCGCCAGGCGCGCGAGCACGTGCGCAGCCTCAGCTCGAAGGACTATCAGGGCCAGTTCAAAACCGGCGAGATGCCGGACCTGGTGATCTGCTTCATCCCCAACGAGCCGGCGCTGCACGCCGCCTTCGCGGCCGACCCGGAGCTCTTCGACTACGCCCTGGAGCGCAACGTCCTGCTCGTCAGCCCGACCTCGCTGATCGGGCTGCTGCGGACGATGGAGCTGGGCTGGCGCCAGGAGCGGATGGTCGCCGAGGCGGCCGAGATCGCCGAGGCGGCGGGGACCCTGCACGCCCGCTTCTCCAAGTTCCTCAGTGACTTCAACAAGGTCGGCAGGGGTTTGACCACGGCTGCCACCGCCTACGACTCCGCCGTCGGCTCGATGGAGCGCAGGCTGCTGCCGCAGCTGCGCAAGGTCGAGGGCCTCGGCGTCGCGCCCGGCAAGGAGATCGAGCCGCCGGAGCCGGCCGAGATCACCGTCCGGGCGATCACGGCGCCGGAGCTGCACGAGGCCGATACCCCCGTGCTTGACTAGGATTCGCCGCCCGTCACCGACGACCCGCGGAGGAACCCTTGGCAGTGGACACCAGCAAAGTCGCGAACCTGGACGTGGAGCCCGGCTCCCTGCCCGAGTCGATGGCCGCCTGGGTGATTCGCCAGGACCGCGAGGGGGAACCGAACGAGGCCTTCCAGCTCGAGCAGATCGAGGTTCCCGAGCCCGGCGCCTTCGAGGTGATCGTCCGCGTGATGGCGGCCGGCGTCAACTTCAACAACGTCTGGGCGGCGCTCGGCAGGCCGGTCTCGGTCTTCGGCTACGGCGACCACCCCGAGTACGGACACCACATCGGCGGCTCCGACGCCTCCGGGATCGTCTGGAAGGTCGGCGAGGGCGTCACCCGCTGGAAGCCCGGCGACGAGGTCGTCGTCCACTGCAACCAAGCCTCATATGAGGACGTCGAGGTGCACGGCCTCGATCCCCTGGCGGCCCCGAGCCAGAAGATCTGGGGATACGAGACGACCTGGGGCTCCTTCGCCCAGTTCACGAAGGTCCAGGCCCAGCAGCTCCTCCCCCGCCCGACCAACCTCTCCTGGGCCGAGTCCTCGGCCTACGGCCTCACCTACTTCACCGCCTATCGGATGCTGATCGACCAGTGCAAGCTCCAGGCCGGGCACAACGTGCTGATCTGGGGCGCGGCCGGCGGGCTCGGCGTCTTCGCGGTGCAGCTCTGCAAGGCCGCTGGCGCCAACGCGGTCGGCGTCGTCTCCTCCGACGAGAAGGGCGAGCTGGTCAAGCAGCTGGGCGCGGTCGACTACATCAACCGCCGTGAGTTCAGCGAGATGATGCGGACGCCGGAGAACCTCTCCGACCCGGCCGCCGACAAGGAGCGCTTCAAGGCCTCGCGCGGATTCGCCAAGCGGGTCAAAGAGATCCTCGGCGACGCCCCCGACATCGTCTTCGAGCACGTCGGCCAGGCGACCTTCCCGACCTCGGTCTTCGTCGTCAAGCCGTTCGGCAAGGTCGTCATCTGCGGCGCCACCTCGGGCTTCCAGCTCGACTTCGACGTCCGCTACCTGTGGATGCGCCAGAAGCAGATCATCGGCTC
>JBBDYP010000082.1:0-17479 GCA_040900615.1 Solirubrobacterales bacterium
TCACCGTCACCCACCCCGAGATGACGCGCTACTTCATGACGATCCCGGAGGCGGTCCAGCTGGTGATCCGCGCCGGCGACATCGGCGCCGGCAAGGGCGAGGTCTTCGTCCTCGACATGGGTGAGCCGGTGAAGATCGTCGACCTCGCCCACAACATGATCCGGCTCGCCGGATACGAGCCCGAGCGCGACATCGCGGTCGAGTTCACGCAGCCTCGCCCCGGCGAGAAGCTCCACGAGGAGCTGTTCGGCCCGGCCGAGACGCCCCAGCCGACGGCGGCGAAGCGGATCAACCGCGCGGTGCGGCAGGTGCCGCTGGACGCCGAGTGGGTCGAGTCGACCCTGAACGCGCTGGAACACCTGGTCCTGGCCGGTGACGAGGCTAATCTGGCGGAGCGGGTGGTGGAGCTGATCGCCGCACCGGGCGGGGACGCGGCGGCAGTCGTGTACGACGAGTAGCCTCTCGCAGCCACTTGGTCGAGGTCATCGAACAAATCGGCGCTTTTGCCGGCCTGGCCGCCTTTCTCGGCCTCGCCGTCCTCGTCCTGCTCTCGTTCACCCACGGGCGGGACATCCGGCGCCTGCGCGATTGGGCCGGTTCGGCGCCTGAGCGCGACGCCGAGCGCAAGGAGGCGACCTCGGCGATCGCCGCCCAGCGGGCGGAGGAGCTGCGGGCGCTGGAGGCAAGCCGCACCGCCGAGCACGCTGCGGTCAGCCGCCGTGAGGAGCGCCGCCAACGGCGCGAGGCGGGGCTGCCGGAGGTGTCCCGCCGCGAACGCGTCCGCGACGGCTTTTCCGGCATCGGCGAACGGCTGGCCGAACCGCGCTATCTGGTCGCCCTCTTCGTCGTCATGCTGGCCGTCGTCGGCGGTGTCGCGTTCGTGGTCCTGAACGGATCTGACGAAGGCGGCGGCAAGAATGGCAAGCAGGCCGCCGCCAAGACCCAGCCGAGCGAAGTCGAGGTGACGGTCCTCAACGGGACCGCCGTGCCCGGACTCGCCGCCACCTTCGGCGACAAGGTCGAGGGTGAGGGCTTCAAGCTCGGCGCCGTCACCAACAGCAGCTCGAGCTTCGCCGCCAGCGTCGTCATGTTCAGGCGGGGGCACAAGCAGGAAGCGCGCCGCGTCGCCACGGCGCTGGAAATCGACAAAGTGCAGCTGATGACCTCCGAAGTCGAGGATGTCGCGGCGGGCGCGAACGTAGCGGTCATCGCCGGCGAGGACAATGCCTCGGCGGCGAGTTGAGCGGCACGCGGCCGCTCTGGTCTTCGCCCTGCTCGTCCTCGCAACCGTCGCCGCCTTCGCCTGGGCCCAGCGGCTGAAGCGCGACCCGCTGGTGCTCGACCGAGCCAGCTTCGTCGCAGTGCCCATCCTTCACCCCGAGGCGCCGGTGCACGGCTTCACGCCCAACGGCGACTGCAGCTTCGACCGGGTGCGGATCCGCTTCCGCACCACCCGCTCCGACGACGCCACCGTGCAGGTGATCAGGCCGGGAGGGCGGGTCGTCATCACCCTTGCCCGTGACGAGCTCCTCAAGCGCTACCACTTCCACACCTACTACTGGGACGGCCGCCAGCGCGGCGGCGGCATCGCCCGTCCCGGCCGCTACAAGCTGCGGGTGAAACTGCTCGGCGAGGACCGGACGCTGGTGACGCCGGGAGTGATTCCCCTCCACCGCGCCGCCAAGGATCTGAAGTCGGCCTGCACCGAGCGCGCCGCGACGGGCGGGGTCGGCCCCGGTGCGACCGCGGGGTCGAAGCCTTGAGCGACGTGCTCGCCGACGCCGGCGTGCTGATCGCCGCCGTCGCCAGCGCCGCGGCCATCCTGCTGCCGGCCGGGCGCACCCGTTCGGCGGCGATGCTCGCCGCGATCGTTCTCTTCCCCGTCCTCATCCTCGGCGACCAGTGGCACACCGCGCAGATCGTCGACCTGCGCCACGACACGGGACGGATCGCCGGCCTGGTGGCGATCGCGGTCGTCGCCATCGGGGGGTTGGCCTACACGTTTCGGCGCTGGCCGTTCCTGCTGCCGCTCGCGATCGTCTTCGCCCTGCCGTTCCGGGTGCCCCTGCACGCCGGCGGTGACACCGCGAATCTGCTGGTGCCGCTCTATCTGGTGATCGCCGGGGGTGTGGTCACCACTTTCACGCGGGACTGGACGGCTCCTCCGGCGGGTGGCGGGGGGGCGGGGGATGCGGTCCCGACAGGACCCGCCGGAGGAGCCGTCCAATGGCTGCCGAGGGTTCTCGCTGCGGTGGTGGTCTTGTACGCGTTGCAGACGCTGTATTCGGGGGACTTCTCGAAAGGACTGCAGAACGTCTGCTTCTTCCTGGTTCCGTTCACGGTGGCGTATGGGCTGCTCGGTGACGTCAAATGGGACAGGCGGCTGCTGACGCTTGTGCTGGTCCTCGTCGGGGTCGAGGCCGTGGTGTTCGTGCTGATCGGCAGCGTGGAGTACGTGACGCGACGCCTGTTCTGGAACGACCAGGTGATCAGGTCGAATGAATTCCACACGTACTTCCGGGTGAACAGCGTGTTCTGGGACCCCAATGTGTACGGGCGGTATCTGGCACTCGTCGCCGTGGTGGCTACGGCGGCGATGCTATGGGTGAGGGAGCGGCGGCAGTTCGCGCTGGCAACCGTGCTGCTCGGCGTCCTCTGGCTCGGGCTGGCGCAGACCTTCTCGCAGTCGAGCTACATCGCCCTCCTCGCGGGGCTCGCCGCGCTGGCGGCGATTCGCTGGAGCTGGAGGTGGACGTTGGCGGCCGTCGTCGTCGGGGTGGTCGGCGCGGCGCTTGTCGTCACGCTGATCGGCGGCTCCGGCAAGGAGTTCTGGAAGCGCCTCAACATCGACACCAGCGGCCGCGCCAACCTCGTCTCGGGCGGCATCGACCTCTTCGCCGAACGCCCTCTCTGGGGATACGGCTCCGGTTCCTTCCAGCAGGCCTACCGCGAGCACCGCGAGAACAAGGACGTCCCCGTCTCCGTCTCCCACACCGAGCCCATCACCGTCGCCGCCGAGCAGGGCCTGGTCGGCCTCGTCCCCTACGTCGCCCTGATCGTGGTGGCGTTGTGGACGATGGGGGCGGGAATGTGGCGCGGCCCTCCCGCCGGACCGATCGCGGCGCGTGCCGCGGTCCTCGCCGCCTTCGTCGCCCTCCTGGTTCACACGATGGCCTACGCCGGCTTCTTCGAGGATCCCATCACCTGGGTCCTGCTCGCCGTCGGCGCCTCGCTCGCGGCCGCCGCGCCAGCCCCCGCTCCCCGTGACGGATCGGGCCCCGCGGTCCGCGCCTCCACGTAGGGTCATCCCGTGTCGGGATACCTGCGCCGCCTCGCGACGACCGGAGCCGCATACACCGCGGCCAGCATCCTCTCGAAGGTCATCGCGGTCGCCCTGCTGCCGCTCTACACGCGCTACCTGACCCCAGCCGACTACGGCGCCGCCGAGGTGATGTTCGCCTCCGTCGTCTCGGTCAGCATCGTCGTTCGCCTCGGGCTGATCGAGGCGCTGCTGCGCTTCTATTACAAGGGCGGAGAGGACCCGGCGGCGGTCGTCAAGAGCACCTTCGCCGGGCTCTTCTGGTTCGCGACGATCGGCGCCCTCCTCGCCCTGCCGTTCGCGACCCCGATCTCCGAAGCGCTGCTCAACCCCGAAGCGCTGGATAGCTCAGAAGCGCTGCTGAAGGAGCAGGCAACCGAACTGGTGCGGATCTCGATCGGGGGCCTCTGGGTGCTGACGATGTTCGAGTTCATGCTCACCCTCTTCCGCCTCGAGGAGCGGGCACGAGCCTTCTTCGTGACGACGATCCTCAACGTCCTGGCCGCGATCGGGCTCACGGTCGTCCTCGTGGTCGGGGCGGATGAGGGCGCCCGCGGCCTGCTGCTCGGCAGCTACGCCAGCGGCGCCGCCTTCGTCCTCGCCCTGGCCGTGCTGCAGTGGCGGCGGCTCTCGCTGCGCTTCGACCGGGCGCTGCTGCGGCGGCTGCTGCGCTTCGGGCTGCCGACGATGCCGGCCGAGGTCTCGCTCTACCTGCTCAACCTCGCCGACCGGATCATCATCTTTCGCACGCTGGGGCCCACCGAGGCGGGCCTCTACTCGGTCGCGGTCAAGTTCGCGCAGGGAGTCAACGTCCTCGTCCGCGGCTTCCAGCTCGCCTGGCCGCCGCTCGCGTACTCGATCCGTGATGACGAGGAGGCCCGCGGCTTCTACGCCACCGTCGTCACCCTCTTCACCGCCGGCTGCGCCTTCGTCGTCACCGGGATGTGGCTGTTCTCGCGCTGGATCGTGCGGGCCTTGGCGGCGCCGGAGTTCTTCGACTCCTACGAAGCGATCGGCCTGATCTCCGCCGCGGTCACCCTCTACGCCCTCTACATGGTGATGGTGGTGATCCTCGGCCGCACCGGCCGCACCGAGTTCAACTTCCCCGCGGCGATCGCCGCGCTCGCCACGAACGTCGTGCTGAACCTGATCCTGGTGCCGCCGCTCGGCATCGTCGGCGCGGGGCTCGCCCTGGTCGCCTCCTACATAGTCGTGGTGGCGCTGATGTACGGCTTCACCCAGCGGCTCTTTGCGGTCCCCTACCAGTGGGGCCGCCTCGCCCGGGTCGTCCTCGCCTCCGCCGTCCTCGTCGGCGTTGCCGAACTGGTGATGCCGACCTCCGGCTTCGTCGGCCTGCTCGGTCGCGCGGCCCTCTTTGCCGCCTACCCCCTCGTCCTCTTCGCCAGCGGCTTCTTCACCCCCGGCGAGCGAGCCTGGCTGGCCCGCCTGCGCCACCCCGCCGAGCTCGTGGCCTCGTTCAAGCGGATGCGGGCCGAACCCAGCGCCGTCGATGGTCGCGTCCCGGAGACCTACGAGGCGGAGATGATTGACGAAGACTCGCGCCTTTAGTCACCTGAGTCACCCACACGTATGACCTCGATCAGAACGATCGGGGGGTGCCTCGAATCAGCGAGTTCAAGGGGATCGTGATCACCATGTATGTACGTGAGCACCCACCGCCGCATTTCCATGCAACGCATGGTGGTGACGATGCGAGCATCGCGATTGAGACTGGAGAAGTGCTTTCAGGAAGCCTCTCGAAACCGCAGCTCCGACTCGTGCGACAATGGCTGAGCCAGCACCGCGCTGAGCTTCGAGCTAACTGGAAGCTGGTTATGAGGAAAAGGCAACCAAAGCCGATTGCGCCGCTGCGATGAATAGATCTGAGCTCTCACATGTGGAGGACGTCAAGCCCCTGGAAGGCCTCTGGATCCGTGTGACCTTTTCGGATGGCGCGGTAATGGATATTGGTTTGGAAGATGTGTTCGGTGATGATCCCGGGATCTTCGCGCCGGTGATAGAGGACCGTGGGTTCTTCGAACAGGTCCGGGTCAACCCTGTGTCGAGGGTGGTCGAATGGCCCGGAGAACTCGACCTCGACGCGGATGTGATGTATGGCAAATTCAAGCCTGTCGACGGCAGGGATTACCAACGGCGGGTCGTCAAGGAGCCGTTGTTGTCATCCGCCTGACGCGGCGGCTGCCTTGTCCCTGAGGCTCTCGCCGCGACCGGGGCGCAGCGCCTGACGGGCGTGGGCCCAGTAGACGCGCGCGGGCCGGCTGGGGATGATGCTCGCGGCCAGGGCCCGGACCGCGTAGGACCAGGCGGTGAGGAGGCGAACCGCGAGCGCAGCACCGCCGCCGTGGTGCTTGCGCATGTAGAGGTCGCGGTTGCGGTGGAATTCGACGATCCGGGGCAGGCCCTTGGCGAGGTCGGTGGAGAGCTGGTCGTGGTGGACGGCCTCGGCGGCTCCGACGAAGAGCGAGTGCCAGCCGGCGTCGGCGAGGCGCTTGGCGAAGTCGCACTCGTCGTAGTAGACGAAGAAGTCGGGGTCCATGTAGCCGACGGCCGCCGCCGCCTCGCGGCGCACCATCAGGGCGCTGGACTGGGCCCAGTCGACACGGCGCGTCGCCGTGCCCTTGCTCTGCACGGCCAGCCAGCGGTGCAGGAACAGCGCCCCGGCCAGGGTGGTGCCGACACCGGGGAAGCGCCAAGCGCACGGGACCGGATTCCCACCGGAGTCGAGCAGCCGCGGTCCCGCCGCCGCCGCCTTCGGGTCCGCGTCGAGGGCGGCGATCAGCGCCGCCGCCGCTCCCGGACGCAGCTCGGAGTCCTCGTTGAGCAGCAGGCAGTAGCGACCGTTCGCCTCCCGCAGCAGAGTCGAGTCGTTCTCGGCCTTGCCGGTCCGCCGCTCCAGCGCGATCAGGCGGATCTCGCCGCCCAGCTTCCGGACCGCCTCGGCCGAGCCGTCCTCGGAGGCGTTGTCGAGGACGAGGATCTCGCGCTCCACCCCGGCCGGGTGGGTGCGCTCGATCGCCGCCAGGCAGGCGAGCAGGAGTTCGCGGCCGTTCGTGTTCACGACGCAGTAGGAGAGCGTGGGAGGCAACGCGCTCACGATAATCGGCCTGTCCCATGTCCCCAAAGCATGGGACACCGATGAAAGTCCAGCTAGTCGACCCCTCGGCGTTCACGCCGCCCTATGACCGCGCCCTGGCGGCGGCGCTGGCGCGCGGCGGCGCCGAGGTCGAGCTGCTCACGACCCGCTTCCTCTACGGGCCGGTGCCGGCGGCCGAGGGCTACCGGGTCGACGAGCGCTTCTACCGCCGCAGCGCCGCGCGCGGGTTGGAGGCCTTCGGCCGGCTGCCGTTCAAGGCGGCCGAGCACATCCCGGACATGCTGCGCTTCCGCCGCGACGCCGACGCCGACGTCGTCCACTACCAGTGGCTGACCGTGCCGGCACTCGACGCCCACCTGCTCCCCCCGCTGCGCCCGCGGGTGATGACCGCCCACTACATCCTGCCGCCGCACCCCAGCCGCCGCCAGGTCCACGCCGCCCGCGCCGTCTTCGGTCGCATGGACGCGGTCGTCGCCCACTCCGAGCACGGCGCATCTCGCCTTCGCGAGGAGGTCGGGCTCGACCCGGGCCGCGTCCGGGTCATCCCCCACGGCGCCTTCGACTACCTCACCCGGCTGCCGGAGGCGAAGCCGCTGCCGGCTGAGCTGGAGGGCGCCGAGGGGCCGGTGATCCTCTCCTTCGGTCTGCTGCGCCCCTATAAGGGGATCGAGAACCTGCTCGAGGCCTTCCGCCGCCTCCCGAGCGCCGAGCTGTGGATCGTCGGCAACCCGCGGATGGACGTCGAGCCGCTGCGCCGGCTCGCCGTCGAGGCATCCGGCCGCGTTCGCTTCGTCACCCGCTTCGTCGAAGATGCCGAGATCCCGGCGATCTTCCGTCGCGCCGACGTTCTCGTTCTTCCCTACCTCGACGCCGAGCACTCCGGCGTCCTCTACACCGGCCTCGCCTTCGGCAAGCCGCTCGTCCTCAGCGCGGTCGGCGGCTTCCCCGAGGTGGCCGCGACCGGCGCCGCCCGACTCGTCCCGCCAGGCGACACCCGCGCCCTCGCGAGCGTGCTCGAGGAGCTGACCGCGGACGAAACGGCGCGCGCCGAGCTGGCCGCCGCCGCCCGCGCCGCCGCGGCCGGCCCGTTCTCCTGGGACGAAACGGCGCGGCGAACCCTCGATCTCTACCGCGAGCTGATCGCCAGGCGGGCCGCATGACCACCGTCGCCGCGGTCCTGTTCTGGGCCTGCGCCGGCCTGATCACCTACACGCACGTCGGCTACCCGCTGGCGCTGCGAGCGCTCCTCGCCTTGCGCCGGCACCCAACGCTCAGCCCTCGCGGCTGGGAGGAGCTGCCCACCGTCTCGCTGGTAATCCCCGCCTACGACGAGGAGGAGGTGATCGCGGCGAAGGTCGCCAACGCCCTCGCCCTCGACTACCCGCGCGAGCGGCTGCAGGTCATCGTCGCCTCCGACGGCTCCTCCGACGCGACCGCCGAACGCGCCCGCGCCGCCGGCGCCGACCTCGTCCTCGAGCTGCCCCCCGGCGGCAAGGTCGTCGCCCTCAACGCCGGCGCCGAGCGGGCGAGCGGCGAGCTGCTCGCCTTCTCCGACGCCAACAGCGTCTGGGCGCCCGACGCCCTGATCCGTCTGGTCGAGCCCTTCGCCGACCCCTCGGTGGGCTACGTCTGCGGCCAGGTCCGCTTCCTCGACGCCGCCGGCGACAACCTCGAGGGGGCCTACTGGCGCTACGAGATGGCGGTGCGGGAGATGGAGTCGGCGCTCGGCGGCGTCACCGCCGGCAATGGCGCCATCTACGCGGTCCGCCGTGGCGCCTACCTGCCGCTCGAGCCGTCGGGGAGCCACGACCTCAGCTTCCCCTTCGTGCTCGCCAAGCGTGGCCTGCGCTCGCTCTACGTCCCCTGGGCTCGGGCCGAGGAGAAGATGGTCCCGACCCTGGAGGGGGAGTTCGCCCGCAAACGGCGGATGATGGTCGGCCTCTGGGACATCGTCGTCGGCGAAGGCATGCTCGACCCGCGCGGCTACTCGCCGCTGTTCGCCTTCGAGCTCGCCTCCCATCGCCTGCTCCGCTACCTCAGCCCGCTCCTGCACGTGGTCGCGCTGCTCGCCAACGTCGTGCTGCTCGGCGGCGGCTGGGTCTACGCCGCGACCTTTGCCCTCCAGCTGGCCCTGATCGCCGCCGCGCTGCTGGGCCGCTGGCTGCCGCTGGCGCCGCTGCGGATCGCCCGCTACTACGTGATGACGACCGCCTCGATTGCCGCTGGGCTCTGGGATCGCTGGCGTCATGGGGCCGCCGGCCGCTGGGAGAAGCCGGCGGGGACTCGCTGATGCCCCGCGCCCTCGACATCCTGATCGCCGCGGTCGCCCTGGTCATCCTCTCGCCCTTCCTCTTGGTCGCGGCGATCGCGATCAAGCTCGGCAGTCGCGGCCCGGTCTTCTACCGGCAGCGCCGCGTCGGCCGCGACGACCGCGAGCTCGAGATGCTGAAGCTGCGGACGATGGTGCAGGGCTCCGACCCGGTCGGGGTCGGCACGATCGTCACCCGCGACGACCCCCGGGTCACCCGCGCCGGCCGCTTCCTGCGCCGCACCTCGCTCGACGAGGTCCCCAACCTGGTCAACGTCGTGCGCGGCGAGATGGCGATCGTCGGCCCGCGACCGACGATCCCGGCCCAGGTCGACGACTACACCCCGCGCCAGCGGCGCCGCCACGAGGTGCTTCCCGGGATCACCGGCTGGGCCCAGGTCCAGGGCCGCGCCGGCATCCCCTGGGAGGAGCGGATCGAGCTCGACGTCTGGTACGTCGATCACCGCAGCCTCGTCCTCGACCTCCGCATCCTCGCCCGCACCGTCTGGCTGGTCGTCACCGGCCAGGGCCTCGCCCCCGACTGACCCCGCCGCCGATGGGCCGAAATGTCGCCCATATGCGGACATTTCAGCCCATCGACCTTCGGTTAGGGTTGGCGGCGTGACGGATCGGCCGGAGGTGAGCTTGCGGCGCTTCGAGCCCGGGGACGCGGCGGCGGTGCACCGCTGGTTCAACAACGAGGAGGCGACGAAGACGCTGATGGAGCAGCGCGACGGCTTCTCGATCGAGCAGGCCGAGGCCTGGACGCGACGGGCGATGGACGACTCCGGCGAGGACCGCAAGTTCGCGATCGTCGTCGAGGGCTACGAGGAGCCGGTCGGGTTCACCGCGCTCTACGGCCTCTTCCGCCAGACCGCGCCCGAGCTCGGGGCGCTGATCGGCGACGACGTCCGTGGCAAGGGCGTCGGCCGTCGCGCCGAGGCGCTGACGATCGCCAGGGCCTTCGACGAGTACGGCGCCCACCGCGTCTACGGTCGCATCCCCGCCCGCAACGAGGTCGCCAAGAAGACCGTGGCCAGCCTCGGCTGGAAGCACGAGGGGACGATGCGCGCGCACCTGGCCCGCGACGGCGCGCCCGCCGACGACTGCGAGGTCTGGGGCGTGCTCCCGGACGAGTTCCGCGCCGCGGCAGCGGACCTGCTCGGGTGAGCGGGACGGCACGTATCTCCGGTAGCGGGGCGACGGGGCCGCAGCGGTGAGTGGATCCCGGGCCAGGGCCGAGTTGATCGGAGACCGCGGCGAAGCCGCGGTCTGTGAGGAGTTCTTCCGCTCGCGCCCCTTCCTCGACGCCGAGGGCGTCACCCACACGCTGCGGATCGAGGTCGCCGCTGCCGCCGGCGAGCCGGCCGAGCTGCTGGCTCCGCTGGTCGTGCGCTCCATCGGCGACGGCCCCGAGCGCGACGCGATCTCCCCCTACGGCTACCCTGGCCTAACCCCCCCCCGGCGAGTTGCCGGTTTGTCTCGCCATCCGGAACAAAGCGGCAACTCGGCGGGGGGTTTGGAGGCGCTTGAGCCGGCGGAGATCGATTGGGGAGAAACCGGGCTGGTCAGCGTCTTCTTGCGGCACCGGTTGGGCGAGTCGCCGCTCTCCGGCACGACCGAGCGCAACGTCGTCCAGATCGCCGATCCGGCGCTGCCGCCGAAGAGCCGGCCGAGCGACCGCCGCCAGGTCCGCAGGAACCTCGAGGCCGGCTACGAGGTCCAGCTGGTCCCCGGCACTGAGACGGGCGCCGAGCAGCGCACCGCCTTCCTCGACCTCTACGAGCAGACGATGCGCCGCACCGGCGCCGCGCCGCACTACTTCTTCGGCGCCGCCTACTTCGACCGCATCCTCGAGGCCGACCGGACCTGGCTCGCGCTCGCCCTCGCGCCCGGCGGCGACCCCGCCGCCGCCTCGATCGCCGCGGTTAGTGACGGCTACCTGCACTACTACCTCAGCGGCAGCGCCGACTCGCACCTGCGCGACTCGCCGATGAAGAACATCGTCGCCCGGCTGGTCGAGCACTCCACCGAGCTCGGCCTGCCGCTCAACCTCGGCGGCGGCATCGCCCGTGGCGACGCCCTCGAAGAGTTCAAGCGCGGCTTCGCCAACCGCCAGATCCCCTGGCACACCTCCGAGCTGATCTGCGACCCCGAGAAATACAACCTCCTGAGCGCGGGACATGCTCCCGGGGCCTTCTTTCCCGCCTACCGAAGCTGAGCCGGCCGGGACGCCCCGTCCCTATTGCGGGTTGGCCGGCGTCGGCCCGGTGAATTTGAACGCCGCGACCGGCTCGCCCCCGTACTTGCCCCAGGTCGCCTTGCCGAAGGCGCGGATCGCATCGAGAGTCGCCGCCCCCTCGTAGGTCGGGCAGCCGATCAGGTTGGTCCAGGCGGTCGCCGCCACCTCGTAGGGCATCTTGTCGTTGGGGAAGAGCAGCGCCGCGCCGTACATCGTGTCGTAGAGACCCTTCAGCGCCAGCTGGTCCTCTTCGGGCAGGTCCGACGAGTACTGGATCGCCAGCCGCCCGTGCTCCAGTGAGTGGACGACGTCGATTTCCACCGGCGTTTCCGCGTAGGCGCCGTCAGCCTGCTGGTAGGGCGGTTCGACGTGCGCGCCGGAGGTCGGCGGGTCAGTCTTGTAGTCGGGCGTTTCCGAGCTCGGCGGAATGTGTTCGTGGCCCTCGTCCGGCAGCTTCAGCGCCAGCTTGCAGCCCGCCGCCTTGGCGGCGGCGGTGAGGTCGGTGACCTTGGCCGCCGCCGGCGGGGTTCCCGCCCGTTCGTCGGGCTCGTATCCGTTGGTGGATCCGAAGGTGAGATTGAGATTTATGTGGGAGTCGCCCTTGGCGCCTTCGTCATCGCCGCCGCTGGCGAGGATGAACACGAGCGCCGCCGCCGCCAGCACCACCACCGAGACGATCGCGTAGCCGGCGATCAACCGGTTGCGCCCGGATCGCTCCGCGCCTTCTTCACCCTCGATCCGCTCCTGGCGAAGCTCCCCTCTGTCCCGGTCCCCCTTGCCCATGCTCGTCCCAGCCTATTCGGCCTCGGTCAGGGCCGCTGCGTCGCCGAGAACCCGCTCCCAGGGCCGCGAGGCCAGCAGCGCCCCGAGCACGGCGCGGGTCGCCGGCGCCCGGTTGAGCGCGTAGAAGTGGATCCCCGGTGCGCCGCCGATCAGCAGCTCCGCGCACTGCTGCGCGGCGTAGGCGATTCCAAGCTCGAACTCGCGCTCGGCGTCGCCCCCGGCGGCCTCGAAGGCGGCTTCCAGCGGCGCCGGGATCGAGGCGTCGCAGAGATCGCAGATCCGCTTCGTCTGGGCGAAGCTGGCGACCGGGATCACGCCGGCCAGGATCGGCACCTCGATCCCCCGCGCCCGCGCCGCCCGCACGAAGTCGAAGTAGACCTGGTTGTCGAAGAAGAGCTGGGTGATCAGGAAGCCCGCGCCGGAATCGACCTTCGTCTTCAGGTAGGAGAGGTCGGTGTCGAGGTCGGGCGCCTCGGGGTGCACCTCCGGGAAGCAGGCGCCGCCGATCGCGAAGTCCCAACCGGCGGCGATGAAGGCGGCCAGCTCGGCGGCGCTGCCGAGGCCGCCCTCGGGCTGGGCGAAGTCCTCTTCACCCCGCGGCGGGTCGCCGCGCAGCGCGAAGACGTTCTCGATTCCGGCCGCGGCGATCCGGTCGAGCGTCGCCCCCAGGCCCTCGGTGGTCTCGCCGACGCAGCTGAGGTGGGCCATCGTCTCCAGCCCGAGGTCGTCCTTCAGCGCCTTGGTGATCTCCACCGTGCCGTCGCGGGTCGAGCCGCCGGCGCCGTAGGTGACCGAGACGAAGTCGGGCTTCAGGCGGCCGAGCTCGCGCGCCGTCGCGTAGAGCTGCTCGGTCGCCTCCGCCGTCTTCGGCGGGAAGAACTCGACCGAGAAGGTCGGCCGCCGCGAGGCGATGATCTCGTCGATTCGCATCAGCGGAGGGTAACCACCACGCGGCTTACGCGGATGCCCTGTGACGGTCCACCCGGGCCTGGAAATAGGCCTGGATGTCCTCGAGGCGCTTCCCCTTCGTCTCCGGTACGAGCTTCCAGCAGAAGGCGAGGGTGAAGAGACCGATCGCTCCGTAGAGCCAGAAGGCGCCGCTGCGGCCGAGCGCGTCGATCAGCAGCAGGAAGGTGAGGGAGACGATGAAGTTGAAGGTCCAGTTGGCCATCGTCCCCACCCCGGCCGCCTTGCTGCGCACGGC
Source organism: Solirubrobacterales bacterium (assembly GCA_040900615.1). Taxonomy (GTDB): domain Bacteria; phylum Actinomycetota; class Thermoleophilia; order Solirubrobacterales; family 70-9; genus VAYN01. The sequence goes on from JBBDYP010000082.1 coordinate 12,972, forward strand.
CAGCGGGTAGATCTCGGCGTTGAGCAGCCAGAAGATCGGGCCGAGGCTGATCGCGAAGGAGCCGACGTAGGCCATCAGGCTGACGATCGCGACGATCGAGGCGAGGGTGCTGCCGCCGCCACCGATGAAGGCGGCCCCCAGCGCGAACAGCGAAATCGACATGCCGGAGACGCCCACCATCAGCAGCGTCCGCCGACCGGCGCGATCGAGCAGCCGCAGGGCGAGCAGGGTCATCCCCACGTTGATCACACCGACGCCGACCGCGGCCAGGATCGAGCCGGCGGAGGAGTCGACGCCGGTGAATTCGACGATCGTCGGCGCGTAGTAGATGACCGTGTTGATGCCCGTGATCTGCTGCAGGATCGCCAGGCCGACGCCGACCACCAGCGCCGCCTTGACCAGCGGCTGGCGCAGCTCGCTCCAGCCGCCGGGCTTCTCGTCGATGCTGTCTTTGATTTCGCCCAGCTCGCGGTCGATCGTGTCCGGGTCGTCGACCCGGATCCTCGCCAGCGTCGCCCGCGCCGCGTAGTCGTCCCCGGTCATCACCAGCCAGCGCGGGCTCTGTGGCATCCGCACCATCCCGAAGCCGAGCGCCAGCGCCGGCACGCAGCCGAGGCCGAGCATCCAGCGCCAGCCTTCGATGCCGTCGAAGGCGAGGCCGACCAGATAGGCGACGAGGATGCCGATCGTCACCGCCAGCTGGAAGAAGCTGACCAGCCTGCCGCGGCTCTCCGGCGGCGCCATCTCGGAGATGTAGACGGGGGCGGCGGCGGAGGCGAGGCCGATCGCGACGCCGATCACGACGCGGGCGATCACCAGCACCTCGGTCCCGGGCGCGGCGGCGCTGGCCAGCGCTCCGAGGATGAACACCCCGGCCGCGAGCAGGATCATCAGGCGCCGGCCGTGGGTATCCGCCGCCGGCCCGGCGATCGCCGCTCCAACCACGGCCCCGATCGGCACCGCCGCAACGACCAGGCCCTGGGCGAAGCTGCCGAGGTCGAAGTCGGTCTTGATGAAGAGCAGGGCGCCCGCGATGACGCCGGTGTCGTAGCCGAACAGCAGCCCGCCAAGGCCGGCGATGGCGGCGGTCAGGACCACGTTGCGCCGCGCCCGTCGCGCGGACGCCTCCGATCCCTGGTTCATCCCGGCCGGGACCGTATACCTGGGCACGGACGAGCGCCAGCATTTCCCTCCGCTCGTCTTTATCGGATTTTGCGGAAACGACGCCGGCGGAGCCCTGGCGCGCGGGTGGATGAGGCGCTAAGTTCGCTCTGCGACCGGGAGAGACCGGTTCCCGCGGAAGCCAAGCGGGAAGCGGCCTTGAGGGTGGCGCAACGAGCTTCTAAGCGCGAAGGCTACGCGCGAGGCAGGCAACCGAGCGCCATCCCCGGTCGCTTTTCGTGCGTGGCACTGTCCGAAGCGCCGCCTAGCGTTGTGACTGGCCCTGGGGGAGTCTGCCCTCCCTCGGCCCAGCGACCGGGGCGCACCGCACTGGGAGTCGGGCGTCGCCGGCGAACCCCGTGAGCCTCGCGGCGACTAGCCCGCCCGCTCCTACCGATCGAAGTTCGCCGCGACCGTCTCCCCGGAGACGCCGCGGCTCGAGGTGACCGCGGCGCGCACTCCGGCCCAGTCACGCCCGGTGGGGAGCGAGAGCGCGAACGACCCCTTCCGGCCCTCCACCGGGAAGGAATGGGTCCCGCTCGGCTCCTCGGTGCCGTCGAAGGGGGCGGTGACGATCCGCGCCGGTTCCCCCTCGCCGCCCGGATCCGGAAATCCGTAGAAGACCACGGCGAGGTCGCCTTCGCGCCGAGCCTCGATTCGTGGCGCCGGCGGCGCCACGAGGTTGCCGCCGACGCCGGGATCGCTTGCTCCCGCCCAGGGACGCGCTTCGGCATGAAGCTCCGCCGGGTCCCACCAGTGCGGCTGCTCGCGGGGCCCGCGCGGGCTCTCGGCCTCGAAGTACTGGCGGCGCCGGGTCGCGCCCCAGCGACCGGGCCAGAGCACCCAGTCCGGGCCGTCATCGGCGATCGGGACCAACCGCGGCCGCCGCCGCGGGCCGAGGCCGTCGTTGTGGTCGGCGACCACCGGCGCCTCGTGGCTGCCGGGCCGGGGCAGCGAGGCGTGCGAGCCGCGGGCGGGAAAGACGACCGGCGCTCTTCCCTGGCCGGTCGAGCCCAGCACGACCTGGTCCCAGCTCAATCGTTCCGCACCGGCGTGCCGGGCGAAGGTCGCCGCCTCGGGAACGTCCCCCTCGCCGAGTCGCAGCTGGACCATCTCCCAGTCCCCCTCGTGCTGCTCGAGGCCCAGCAGGCCCCTGTCGTCGTAGTAGTAGAAGAACCAGTACTGGAGCCACAGCCGCCCCTGGTCATCGTGGCGGGCGCGGCCGTAGGCGACGTCGGCGCAGCCCTCCTCCCGCCGCCGCATCGCCGCCGCGTCGCTGGCGTGCGAGCCGCCGCACTCGTCGAGGTAGTCCCCCTCGTGCACGGGCTCGCCGTTGGAGTAGGTGCCTCCGCGCAGGAAGTCGAGCTCCAGCCGAGGCTCGCCGGCGGCGGGCGCGGCGGCGGCGATCAGCGCCCCGTCGGCACGGTGCAGCGTGTTGCAGCGACCGGCCGCGACGACGCCGCAGATTGCTGCCGCCGAGTCGGCCCGGTAGCTCTCCAGCGAGTCGTACTGCAGCAGCGGCCGGTGGCGCTCCAGCAGCGCCGTCAGCTCGGCGGAGGCAGGCTGCGGCCTGCGACTGCGAGCCGCCGGTCGCCGCGGCCGCAGGCGGCCGATCGGTCTGCGGCGGGAACTCGCGGAGAGCGCCCTCCGCACCTTCGCCGCGCCCATCCAGTAGGGGTGGGGAGGCTCCGGCGCCCGCGTCTCGATGCCCCCCACCGTCGCCATTCCCCGCTCGCGCAGGGCGGCGTCGGCCAGCAGGTAGCCGTGGTTCTCGAGCACCGCCTGCTCGGCTGCGCCGAAGGCGTCGAGGTCGGTGCGTACCGACGCGATCGTCTCCGCCACCAGGTCCCGGTCGTAGCCGGGCGGGCGCACCGAGGCGTCGATCTTCCACTCCAGACAGTCCTCCCAGCCCGCCGCGAGACCGCTGAGAGTGAGGCCCGAGGCGCCGAAGACGAAGCGCGGCCCCCAGCGCGACTCCCCGCCGAGGGAGCTCGCCAGCTCCCGCGCGTAGCGCTCCTCGAGCGCCGCGTCGGCGCCGCCGCCGGGCAGGGGCCGGCGCAGGATCGCCCGCGCGCGGGCGTTGCGGCGGGCGATCGCCCGCATCGGCTCGGCGACGCGCTCGGGCCAGTCGCGATAGGCCCCCTGCAGCGGCCACGGCACCCGGGTCGCGAGCAGCGCCGCGATGATGCTCCCCCCCGAGACCGCCCCGACGGTGCCGATCTGGGCCAGCATCCCGAGCTCGTTCAGCCGGGTCAGGGCGCCGAGGTGGAAGAGGGCGGCGCGGTAGCCGGCGCCGGAGAGCCACAGCGCCCTTTCGCCGCGGTCGGCTTCGCCAGGCTCCAGCCCGCCGAGGCGGCCGAGGGTCATCCGTTCGCTCGGGGGTGCCGGGGAATCTGAACGGAAAGCCATTTACCGCTCGGCATTTAATCAGTGGCTTTTGCTGCAACCCTTTAGAGCGGTGGACCTGTGCAAAGATGGTTTCGATGAGTCGGGAGGTCCGTTACGAGCGGTTGGGGGCCGCGGCCGTACTGACGATCGACCGACCTCAGCGCCGCAACGCCGTCGATGCCGCAACCGCTGGCGCCCTGCGTCAGGGCTTCGAGGATTTCGAGGCCGACGACGGGGCCCGTGTCCTCGTCCTCGCCGGAGCCGGGGGCGAGGCCTTCTGCGCCGGCGCCGACCTCAAGGCGATCGACCTCGACGTCGACGACCCCGCCGGCCCGGAGGGGTTCACCCGCCTCACCCCGTCGAAGCCGGCGATCGCCGCGGTCGACGGCTGGTGCCTCGCCGGCGGTCTCGAGCTGGCCCTCTGGTGCGACCTGCGGATCGCCACCCCCGGCTCGACCTTCGGCTTCTTCGAGCGCCGCTGGGGAGTGCCCCTGGTCGACGGCGGGACCCAACGGCTGCCGCGCATCGTCGGCCTGGGCCGGGCGATGGACCTGATCCTCACCGGCCGGCCCGTCGGGGCGGAGGAGGCGCATCGCATCGGCCTCGTCAACGAGGTCGTCTCCCCCGGCGAGCACCTGGAGCGGGCGCTGGAGCTGGCGGAGAAGATCGCCGCCTTCCCGCAGGAGACGATGCTCGCCGACCGCCGCGCTGCGATCGAGGGCTTCGGCCTGCCGCTCGCCGACGGCCTCGCGCTGGAGCACCGCCTCGGCCGTCAGGTTCTCGCCGGCGCCGTCCGTGGCGCCGCCCGCTTCGCGAGCGGCGAGGGGCGCCACGGCGAGGGGGTCTAGGCATTCCGGGACACCGGCGGCGTGCCAGCGGAGCCGATGCCCCTCCGCGGGAATCGAGGGTCGCACGGCCTGACGGCGGCGCGTGAGGGCAGCCGATGCCCCTCCGCGGGA
>JBBDYP010000083.1:0-16524 GCA_040900615.1 Solirubrobacterales bacterium
TCGGTCCGGCGCTCGCCAGTCGCACACGCGAGTTTTCGGATAGTCACTAAGTCTCCGTCGGGGGACATCCATCTCACTCCTCACGGCAGGTAGAAAGCGGCCTCCAGGTCGACTGGGCGCTTCACCAGTCCGTGCTCGAGGTCCCAGGCCGCCCAGGCCCGCAGGATTGCCGGGTCGAAGGGCCGGGGTCGCAGGTCGGGAAGCAGGGCGCGCAGCTGTGCCGCTTGGTCGCCGCGCTCGAGGGCCGGGTCGGCCGCGAGGAGGTCGTCGAGCGCCTTCGCCGGCCGGCTCGCGGCGAAGCCGTAACCGCGACGGGTGGCGGCGACCACCGCGTCGACCAGCTCCGGATCCCGCTCGAGCGTGCGACGCGACGCGGTCAGGACCAGCTCGGGGTAGGGGGGAGCGCCGTAGCGGTCGACCTTGAAGATGCGGACCGGGATTCCCTGGCGCCGCAGCGCCACGCCCTCGGCGTTCCAGAAGCCGGTCGCGGCGTCGACCTTGCCCGCGGCCAGCGAGGAGACGGCGTTGAAGCCGATCGTCACCTCGTCGACCTCGGCGGGATCGCCGCCGTCGGCGCTGACCTCGGAGTCGACGACGGCTTCGTCGGAGGGCAGTCCGGTGACGCCGACCATGTGCCCCTCGAGATCCCGCGGTCTGCCGATGCCTCCGTCGGCGCGGACGATCACGGCGGCGAGCGGGCGCCCGACCAACGGCATCACGCCGACCAGGTCGAGGCCGCGCTCGCGGGCGATCCCGAGGTCGTGGATGTCGAGGATCGCGAAGTCGGTGCGCCCGGCCGCGAGCAGCTTCGGCGCGTCGGTCGATTCGCCCGGCTGGTGGATCGCCAGCTTGACTCCGGCTTCACCGTAGAAGCCCTCGGCCTGGGCCGCGTAGATCCCGGAGTGGACCGCGTTGGGGGTGAAATCGAGCACGAGTGCCGCGCCTCTCGGCACGCCCGGTTCCGCGCCGTCCTCGCCGCAACCGGCCACGCCGGAGAGCAGGAGGACGGCCGCCAGCAGCGCGACAGCCCGTCTCATTCGGCTGTGAACCTAATTCATCGAGCAAATGTGAGTACACTGCCGCCGCTTACCTGATCACGGGATCGAGGAGGAAACGAGTGCAGGAACGAGGGCTTTCCGCATACCTTGCTGAGCTGATCGGCACGCTTTTGCTGGTCTTCTTCATCACCAGCGTCATCACGCTGTTCGTCTCCACCGGCAGCCAGGCCCAGTTCGGCTCGGACTACGCGGTCGTCGGTTTCGTTCAGGGGCTCACTCTCTTCGGCGTCATCGTCATGTTCGGAGCCGTCAGCGGCGGGCACTTCAACCCCGCGGTGACGCTGGCGGCCGCGACGATCAGGCGGATCAGCCCGCTCGACGCGGTGATCTACATCCTCGCCCAGCTCTCAGGCGCGGTCCTCGGCGCGCTGCTGACCAAGGGGCTCCTGCTCGACGAGGGTCGTGCGACCCACTACGGCGCCGGCCAGGTCAGTGGCCTGCTCAGCGGCAACTTCGCCGGAGCCGTGGTCGAGGGCCTCGCCGTCTTCTGCCTCGTCCTGGTGGTCCTCTCCGTCGTCTTCTCGAAAAAGAGCCTCAAGGACTGGGGCCCGCTGGCGATCGGCACCACCTTCGTCTTCCTGGTCATGGTCGGCGGCCCGCTGACCGGCGCCTGCTTCAACCCGGCGCGCTGGTTCGGCGCCGCCCTCGTCGGCAACTCATGGGGTGGGACCTGGCCGTTCCTGGTCGGCCCGATCGTCGGCTCGCTGCTCGCCGTCGGCGTCTTCAAGTTCGTGCTCGAGGCCGGTGGCAAGGCTCCGACCGAGCCGCCGCAGCGGGTCAAGGAGACGGCCGCCTCGGCCTCCTAGCGGACGCTTCGCACGCACGCGCCGAGCCCACTCGGCGCGTGCGGTAGTTTCCCGGCCGTGCGCCGGGTTACTTTCTCCAGAAACTTCACCCTCTCCCTCTCCCGGACCTGCCAGTGCTACTGCAAGTACTGCGCCTTCGCCACGCACCGGGCGCACATCCACGCCCCTGAGGAGGTCGAACGCCGCCTCGAGGAGGCGCTGAAGCGCAACACCAAGGAGCTGCTCGTCCTCACCGGGGAGCGGCCCGAGGTCAACCCCGAGGTGGCCGCGCGCCTGGCCGAGTGGGGCCACGAGGACTTCACCTCCTACGTCGTCTGGGCCTGCGAACGGGCGCTGGAGCGCGGCATGCTGCCGCACACCAACCTCGGCGTCCTCACCCCTGAGGAGCTCACCCGCCTGCGCGAGGTGACCGCCTCCCAGGGCCTGATGCTCGAGTCGATCTCCGAGCGGCTGATGGAGACCGTCCACGCCGGCTCCCCGACCAAGCACCCCGCCAAGCGCCTGGCGACGATCGGGGCCGCGGGCGAGCTGAGGATCCCCTTCACCAGCGGCATCCTGGTCGGGATCGGCGAGAGCGAGGACGAGCGCGTCGAATCGCTCGAAGCGCTGGCGCAGCTGCACGAGCGCTACGGCCACCTGCAGGAGGTGATCCTGCAGAACTTCGTGCCTCACCCTCGCTACTACGGGCAAGAGGTGGCGGAGATCGCCGATCAGGCTTCGCGGGCGCGCTGGAGCAGTGAGGCGGAGGAGGAGACGCCCGCGGATCTGCCCCTGCCCGAATGGGCTTGCGCGGTGTCGATCGAGGAGATCAAGCGGTTGATCCAGGAGTGCAAGCGCTTGATGCCCGACGTCGGCGTCCAGGTGCCGCCGAACCTCAGCGACTGGTGGCCGCAGCTGGTGGAGGCGGGGGCGACCGACCTCGGGGGGCTCTCGGCCAACGGCGACCACATCTCCCCCGAGGAGCCGTTCCCGAGCCCGCACCAGGTGCGCAAGGAGCTGGCGCCGCGGGGGTATGCGCTGACCGAGCGCCTCTGCGTCTACCCCCAATACATGGACCCGGAATGGATGGAGCAGGGGGTCCTCGACGTGGTCAAGCTGAAGTACTGGAGCTTCATCCCCAGGCGTGGGTCCGGGCGCCGCAGCGAAGAGACCCTGGAGGCGGGGCTGAGCGAGCGAGCCGTCGCCAAGGGCCGCGAGGGTCAGGAGCTCTCCGAGGACGAGCTGACGGCGCTGTTCGCCGAGACTCGGCCGGAGGCGATCGAGGAGATGCGGGCGGCGGCCGATGAGCTGCGGGCCGAGCTGGCGGGGGACCGGGTCACCTTCGTCGTCAACCGCAACATCAACTTCACCAATATCTGCGTCGTCGGCTGCGCCTTCTGCGGCTTCGGCCAGGGCAAGCGCTCTCCCGACGCCTACGAGGTCTCCGAGGGGGACTTCGTGGCGCGGATCGCCGAGGCGATCGCCTTCGGCGCAACCGAGCTCTGCATGCAGGGCGGGATCCACCCCGATTTGACCCTCGAGGAGTACGGCAAGTGGCTGCGACTGGCCAAGCAGGTGGCGCCCCAGCTCCACCTCCACGCTTACTCGCCGATGGAGGTCCACTACATGTGCGAGCGCTCGGGCAAGGAGCCCGAGGAGGTCTTCTCCTACCTGCTCGAGTGCGGCCTGGGCTCGACGCCGGGGACCGCGGCCGAGGTCCTCGACGACGGCGTCCGCCAGCGGATCTCGCCCAACAAGCTCCCCGCCGAGCGCTGGGTCGAGATCATCGAAGCCTCCCACCGGGCCGGCCTGCGCTCGACCTCGACGGTGATGTTCGGCCACATCGAGGAGCCACGCGAGCTGGCCCGCCACATGCGCGTCGTCCGCGCCCTGCAGGAGCGCACCGGTGGCATCACCGAGTTCGTCCCGCTCAGCTTCATCCCCTTCAACACGCTGCTCGGCCGCACCCACGGCATCGAGGAGATCTCGATGGCAGACAACCTCAAGCACACCGCCGCCTTCCGGCTGGCGCTGGGCAGGACGATCCCCAACCTGCAGGCGAGTTGGGTGAAGATGGGCCTGGAGGGCGCGACCGAGGCGCTGCGCTGGGGGGTCAACGACCTCGGCGGCACGCTGATGGAGGAGAGCATCTCCCGCATGGCCGGCTCCCAGCACGGCGTTCGGCTCGAGCCCGAGCAGCTGATCGAGGCGGCTCGGGCGGCGGGCCGCGAACCGGCGCAGCGCACGACGCTCTATGACATCGTCGAGACGTACGCGCCTGCGGTTCCCGTGGCGCCCCAGGCGTAACCGGGGACCGCGCGGCGCTGAGGGTCGCGCGCAATCATGGACCGATGCGGGCGATGGTCCTCGAGCGGCAGCGGCAGCCCCTGAGGGCCGCCGAGCTTCCCGATCCGGTCCCCGGCCCCGGTCAGGTCCTGCTCGACGTCCACGCCTGCGGCGTCTGCCGCACCGACCTCCACATCGTCGACGGCGATCTGACCGAGCCGAAGCTGCCGCTGGTGCTGGGCCACCAGATCGCCGGCACGGTGGCCGGGGCGGGGGAGGGGGCCGAGCGCTTCGCGCCCGGGGACCGGGTCGGTGTCCCCTGGCTCGGCTGGACCTGCGGTGAGTGTCGCTACTGCCTGAGCGGCCGCGAGAACCTCTGCGACCGGGCTCGCTTCACGGGCTACGACCTCGACGGCGGCTACGCCGAGCTGGCCGCGGCCGACGAGCGCTTCTGCTTCCCGATACCGGACGGCTACCCCGACCTGCAGGCGGCGCCGCTTCTGTGCGCCGGGCTGATCGGGTACCGGGCACTGCGCCTGGTCGGCGACGCCGAACGGATCGGGTTCTACGGCTTCGGCGCCTCCGCCCACATCCTCTGCCAGGTCGCCGTGCACCAGGGCCGGCGCGTGTTCGCCTTCACCCGCGAGGGGGACGAGGAGACCCAGGAGTTCGCGCGCCGGCTCGGCGCCGAGTGGGCCGGCTCCGCCGAGGGCCCGGCTCCGGAGGAGCTCGACGGAGCGATCGTCTTCGCCCCGGTCGGCGCCCTCATGGTGTCGGCCCTGCGGGCCAGTGCAAAGGGCGCTCGGATCATCAGCGCCGGCATCCACATGAGCGACATCCCCGCCTTTCCCTACGAGAGCCTCTGGGGGGAGCGGGTCCTGGGCTCGGTCGCGAACCTGACCCGCCGCGACGGCGAGGAGTTCATGGCGCTGGCCCCTGAGGTGCCGATTCGCACGGAGGTATCGGTCCACCCGCTGGCCGACGCCAACCGAGCCCTCGACGACATCCGCAGCGGCCGCCTCAAAGGCGCCGCGGTGCTTCAAATCTGAGGTCGATGGGCCGAAATGTCGCCCATGGCGAGACATTCCGGCCCATCGGCGGAGGGATCAGCGGAAGAGGTCCTCGCTGCGCGCCCGCAGCAGGGACGCCGCGCCGGGGCCGTCGTCCTCGGTGACGTGGCGGCTGAGGCCGCGGACGATCGCCACCGGGACGCGGCTGACCTTGTCACGGACGAGGTCAGCCGCCGCCGCGGCCTCGTCGGCGATCGCGATCAGGGTCGCTTCCAGCTTGCGGCCGGCGGCGTCGTGTCGTCCACGCCAGTCGTCGAGGGGGGTGAGCCCGGCGCAGCCGATCGCGACCTCGGCCTGGCCCAGGCGCCAGGCGCGGCCGAAGCTGTCGGAGACGACGACGCCGACGGCGCCCCCGGCGGCGGTGGCGATTTCGGCCCGGATGCGGCGGGCGGAGGCGTCGGGGTCCTCTGGCAGCAGGCAGACCGAGTCGGGGTCGGGCAGGTTGGAGCTGTCGATGCCGGCGTTTGCGCAGACGAGCCCGTGGTTGGTCTCGACGATGAGGACGCCGCGCTCGGCCCGCAGCACTTCGCGGCTCTCGGAGAGGATCAGCTCGACCAGGGCCGGTTCCTTGCCGAGGATGGCGGCGAGGTGCCGCGCCCCGGCGCTCGGCAGCACCGCGGACAGCTTGCGGATCCGCCCCTCGGCCTTCGAGACGACCTTCTGGGATATGACGACGACGTCGCCCGGCTCCGGCGCGGCACGCTCGGCGATCAGCTCGCCGAGCGCCATCCCCTCGCTGACCTCGGGCAGTCCCGCCACGGGCAGGATCCGCAGCTCCTCACTCATCCGCAGCTCCTCATATCCCCAGCACTTTGGCGGTTCGCCTGGCGCGGCCGGGCCGGGCCTCCAGCTCCCGGGTGAGGGCGATGATGTCCGCCGGGGTGTCGAGGTCGAGTCCCAGCGAGGCCAGCTCCTCGACCGCGAAGGGCACGCCCGCCTCCCGCGTCGCGGCGACGTGGCGGGCGCAGCTGCCCTCGCCGAAGGAGGGGATGATCGCGCCCGGCGGGCTCAGCACGAGGGCGTTGGTGCCGGTCCCGTGGCGGTCGGGGACCACTGCGACGTAGGTCTCCGGGATCCCGGTCAGCAACCGGTCCAGCTCACGCGGGTCCAGAAGCGGGCAGTCGCCGGGGAGGAGGACCACGCAGCTTGCTCCAAGGTTCTCGGCCCTGGCGATCCCGGCCAGCGCCGCCCCGATGTGGCCGCCCGTGGCCGGGTCCGGGATCACCTCGGCCCCGGTCGCGGCGGCGATCCCCGGCACGGCCGGCTCGTCGCTGACGACGATCGTGCGCTCGATCGTGCGCGCCTCGCTGACCGCCTCGAGCACGTCGGCGACCATCGCCGCGACGAGCTCGCGGCGCCGCCGCTCCTCGATACCGATCGAGAGTCGCTGCTTGGCGGCCTCGAAGCGCTTGACGGGAAGGACCGCGGTGGCGTTCAACTCGAGGCGAGGGTAGCGGCGTAGTCGAGCACGATGCGAGCGACGCGGGCGCGCCCGCTGGGGCCCTCCATCAGGGTCGGCGCCGCCAGGGTGGGGATGTCGGCCGGGGGCGGGTCCGGATCGCCCTCGTCGACCACCATCGCGTCGAGCAGGCCGGCGTAGAGCGAGGCGACCCCTGCCGCAGTCGAGGGCCGCCCGAGCCCCTCCATGAAGCGATGGGTCGGTCCCTTGACGACCGCGCCGGCGACGTAGGGGCTGACCGCGATCACCGGCGCCGGGGAGGCGGCGATCGCCTCCCGCATGCCCGGAACCGCGAGGATCGGGCCGATGCTGATCACCGGGTTCGAGGGCCCGATCACGATCGCCTCGGCTGCGCGCAGCGCGTCCAGGACCTCGCGGCTGGGCTCGGCGTCTTCGATCCCGAGCAGCTCGACGCCTTCGACCGCCGGCTTGCCCTCGTCGAGGATCAGGTACTCCTGCAGGTCGCGCCGACCGGCCGCGGTGAGGACCTTGGTGCGGACCGGGGAGTCGGTCATCGGCAGCACCCGCGCCTCGATCCCCAGCGCTCGGCCGATCTGCGCCTGGGCGTCCGTCGGCCGGCCGCCCTCCTCGACGAACTGGCGCCGATAGAGGCAGGTGGCGAGGTCGCGGTCGGAGAGGCCGAACCAGCTCGGCGCGCCGAGCTGCTTGAGGCGCTCGAAGACGGTGAAGCCGTCGTCGCGGATCCCCCAGCCGCGCTCTTCGTCGATTTCGCCGCTGAGCCAGTAGCTGACGAGGTCGGGGTCGGGGGAGACGTGGACGCCGAGCGCCTCGACGTCGTCGCCGGTGTTGACGATCACCGACAGCTCGGAGCCGATCTCCTCCTGCATCCCGGCGGCGAGCTTGGCGCCTCCGGTGCCGCCGGCGAGCAGCGTGACCCGCATCGGCCGCCTAAGCCCAGTGGTCGCCTGCGGGCAATCCCGTCAGGCGGATTCCGGCGTGCGCCTTGTAGCGGCTGTTGACCGAGATCAGCATCGGGGTCAGCTGCTCGACGATGCGCGCCATCTCCAGCGGCCCGGCGTTGACGGCGCGCAGGCCCGGGATCAGCTCGATCAGGCGCGCGACCCGCGCCTTGTCCGCCTTCTTGTCGCCGCAGACCAGCACGTCCTCGCCGAGCTCGGCGCCGGTGTCGGCGAGGGTCGGGGCGCCGACCGTGTGCAGGGCGGCGACGACGGTGACACCGTCCGGCACCATCTCCTGCGCCTGCTGGGCCGCGGAGCCCTGCCAGACGCCGATCGAGCGGGTCGCTTTGCCGCTGATCGCGGCGGCGAGCGGGACCGTGCAGTCGACCAGGATCTGGCCCGGGCGCAGGGCCTCGCGCAGGTTGTTGAGGTTCTCCGACTGGGCGCGGAAGGGGACGGTGAGGAAGACGATCTCGCCGCGGCCGGCTGCCTCGCCGTTCTCCAGGCCGGTGACGTCGGCACCCGGGACGGCCTCGCGCACCTTCGCCGCCGCCTCCTCGGCTCGCTCGGCCGAGCGGGAGCCGAGCACCACGGGGACGCCGGCCTGGGCCCAGCGGGTGGCGAGCCCGGCTCCGAGGGCGCCGGTGCCGCCGATGATCGGTATCGATTCGAGGTCCGCCATGGGCGCGCCAGTCTATGCTCATCGCCGATGCGGCTGGAGGGACGGAAAGCGTTGGTCACCGGAGGCGCCAGTGGGATCGGCGCCGCGATCGCGGCGCGGCTCGCCGCGGAGGGTGCCGAGGTCTGGGTCGGCGACGTCGACGTCGCGGGCGCCGAGAAGGTGGCGGGCGAGATCAGCGGCCACGCGATCGAGCTGGACGTCACCGATCTCGAGTCCGCGCGCGCCTCCGTCACCGCCGCCGGAACCCTGGACATCCTCGTCAACAACGCCGGCACCGACGAGTTCGGCTTCTTCACCCACACGACTCCCGAGCAGTGGCAGCGAGTGCTCGCCGTCAACCTCGGCGGTGTTCTCAACTGCACTCACGCCGCCCTGCCGGGGATGCAGGAGGCGGGCTACGGGCGCATCGTCAGCATCTCCTCCGAGGCCGGTCGGGTCGGCTCCAAGGGCTCCGCCGTCTACTCCGCCGCGAAGGGCGGCATCGTCGCCTTCATGAAGGCGATCGCCCGCGAGAACGCCCGCTACGGCATCACCGCCAACTCGATCGCTCCGGGTCCGATCGAGACCCCGCTCCTGATGGGGGCGAAGGAGTTCGGCGAGATCGGCGAGAAGGTGATCGAGACGATGAAGTCCGCGACCCAGATGGGTCGCCTCGGCCAGCCCGAGGAGGTCGCCGCCGCCGCGGCCTTCCTCGCCTCCGACGACGCCGCTTACGTGACGGGCGAGACCCTCGGCGTCAGCGGCGGCCTCGGCATGGTCTGAGCTCCGAGCTCTCGCCCCCGCACCTCAGACGGCCGCACCGCCCGGGGGCGAGACCCCGCGCTCGACGACTTAAGCCGGCTATGACCGGCTCAACTCATCGAGCGACGGAAGTGGGCGAGCGATCCGCGCGGGCGTGGGCGATGGCGGCCGCGCAGCACGGCGTGGTGACGCACCGGCAGCTGGCCACACTGGGGTTCAGCCGGCACGCCATCGCCCACCGGGTGGCGAGCGGAAGGCTGCACCCTGTTGCGCGGGGCGTCTACGCCGTCGGGCGACCGCACCTGACCCCGCACGGTCGCTGGATGGCGGCTGTCCTCCCCTGCGGCCCTGGCACCGTTCTCAGTCACAGCAGCGCGGCGGCGCTGATGGGGATCGGCCTGGAGCTGCCCGGCACGATCGAGGTGTCGGTGCGGAGCGCGGCGCCGCGGCCTCGCCCGGGCCTGGTGGTCCATCGGCGGCCGTCCCTGCGCAGCGAGGGAGTCGGGACGTTCGAACGGGTCCCGACGACCTCGCCCGCCCAGACGCTGATCGACCTCGCGGTGCGATCCGACCGGCCGCAGATCGAGCGGGCGGTGAACGACGCGGACCGGCTCGACCTGATCGACCCGGAGGCTCTGCGCACGGCGCTCGACGCCCATCCCGGCGAGCCGGGGGTCGGCCGTCTCAAGGGACTGCTCGACCGCCGCACGTTCCGCTTCACCCGAACCGAACTGGAGCGCTGGTTCCTGCCACTGGCTTGTGATGTCGGCATGCCGGTGCCCCTCACCGCCCAGTGGGTCAACGGGTTCGAAGTCGACTTCTTCTGGCCGGAGCTCCGCTTCCTGGTCGAGACCGATGGCCTGCGCTATCACCGCACGCCCGCTCAGCAGGCGCGCGACCGCCTGCGCGATCAGACCCACACGGCCGCTGGCCTGGACCATCTCCGCTTCACCCACGAGCAGATCCGCTACGAGCGCGACCACGTGCGTCGCATCCTGGCGAGCACCTTTCGGCGCCTCCAGAGGAAGCGCGGCTGGGAGATCCGGCAGGGCCCGGAGGCCCCATAGGATTCAGCCCATGAGTGAGCTGCCCGCAAGCGTGCGCATCCGCGAGGTGGGGCCGCGCGATGGCTTCCAGAACGAGCCGGAGACGATTGCCAGCGCCGACAAGGTGCGGCTGATCGACATGCTCTCGGCGACCGGCCTGACGCGGATGGAGGTCACCTCGTTCGTCCGGCCCGACGTGATCCCGCAGCTCTCCGACGCCGCCGAGGTGCTCGGCGCAGTGCAGCGGCGCGACGGGGTCTCCTTCTCGGTCCTGATCCCGAACGAGCGCGGCCTCGAGCGGGCCCTGGAGATGCGGGACCGCTTCGACGAGGTCAGCGTCTTCCTCTCCGCCTCGGAGACCCACAACCGCAAGAACGTCAACCGCTCGATCGCGGATTCCCTCAGCGGTCTCGAGGCGACGCTGGCGCGCGCCGGCGAGGCCGGACTGCGCCGCGAGGGCGTGATCGTCACCTCCTTCGGCTGCCCCTACGAGGGCGAGGTCCCCCGGGAGCGGGTCTTCGAGATCGCCGAGCGCCTGGCCGCCGCGGGCTGCGACGAGGTCGGCTTCGGCGACACGACCGGGATGGCGAACCCGCGCCAGGTCCGCGAGTTCTTCGCCGCTGCCCGCGAGCGCCTCGCCGGGGTCGAGCTGACCGCCCACTTCCACAACACCCGCGGCCAGGGGCTGGCCAACGTCCTCGCCGCGCTCGAGGAGGGCGTCGAATCCTTCGAGTCGAGCTTCGGCGAGCTGGGCGGCTGCCCGGTGCCGCCGGGGTCGACCGGGAACGTCTCGACCGAGGACGTGGTCTCGATGCTGAACGAGATGGGCGTGGCGACCGGAGTCGACCTGCCGCGCTTGATCGAGGCCTCGCGGGCGGCGCAGGAGGTGCTCGGGCGACCGCTCGGCGCCCATGTGCTGCGGGCCGGGCCGGTCGACTGGCAGCGCGGCTAGCCGGATCCGGGGCTCCGGCCGGGCTAGAGGACCGGCTCGAGCGTCTTCGCCATCTCCACGAAGTAATCCAGCGCCGCCGGGTTGGCCAGCGAGTCGCGGCTGACCGCCTTCTCCACCGCCGTGCCCATCAGGATCCGCTTCACGGGCACCTCGAGCGCCTTGCCGCTCAGCGTGCGCGGGACCTCGGCGATCTGGAAGACCTCGTCGGGGACGTGACGCGGGGAGCAGCGTTCGCGAACCCGGCGAGCGATCTCCTTCGGCATCTCCTCGTCGAGCTCCGCGCCCTCGCGCAGGACGACGAAGAGCGGCATCCAGCCGTCGGTGCCGCGGCGCGGCACATCGACGACGAGGGCGTCGACGATCTCCTCGATGCTGAGCACGGCGCGGTAGATCTCGCTCGTCCCCATGCGGATGCCGCCGCGGTTGATGGTCGAGTCGGAGCGCCCGTAGATGATCGCCGTGCCGCGCCCGGTGATTTCGATCCAGTCGCCGTGGCGCCAGCGGCCCGGGAACATCTCGAAGTAGCTCTCGCGGTAGCGGGAGCCGTCCGCGTCGCCCCAGAAGTAGATCGGCATCGAGGGCATCGGCTCGGTGACGACCAGCTCGCCGACCTCGTTCGTCACCGGCCTGCCGTCGTCGTCCCAGGCCTCGATGGCGGCGCCGAGCGAACGCGCCTGGATCTCGCCGCGGTAGACCGGCAGCGTCGCGACCCCGCCGACGAAGGCGGTGCAGAGGTCGGTGCCGCCGCTGGTCGAGAAGAGCCAGGTGTCGGAGCCGACGTGCTCGTAGATCCAGTCGAAGCCCTCGGGGGAGAGCGGCGAGCCGGTCGAGCCGATCGACTTGAGGCGGCTCAGGTCGCGACCGGCGCCGGGCTCGACCCCCGCCTTCATGCAGGCGGCGATGTAGGCGGCCGAGGTGCCGAACATGGTCACGCCGGCGCGCTCGGCCAGGTCCCAGAGCGCGTTCAGGTCCGGGTAGCCGGGGTTGCCGTCGTAGAGGACGATCGCGGCTTTGGTCAGCAGGCCGGAGACGAGGAAGTTCCACATCATCCAACCGGTGGTGGTGAACCAGAAGAGCCGGTCGCCGGGGTGGGCGTCGACGTGGAGGTTCAGCTTCTTCAGGTGCTCGATCAGGATCCCGCCCTGGCTCTGCACGATCGCCTTCGGCAGACCGGTGGTGCCGGAGGAGTAGAGGACCCAGAGGGGGTGGTCGAAGGGGACGCGCTCGAAGGAGAGCTCGGCGCCGGCGCCCTCGGAGAGCAGCGCCTCCCAGCCTTTGACCCCGCCGAGGGCGGAGAGGTCGGGCTCAGGATCGAGATAGGGGACGACGACGGTGTGACCCAGGCTCGGCATCGCCTCCTGCAGCGCGGCGATCGTCTCGGTGCGATCGAAGTCCTTGCCGCCGTAGCGGTAGCCGTCGACGGCGAACAGCACCTTGGGCTCGATCTGGGCGAAGCGGTCGATCACGCTGGCCGGGCCGAAGTCGGGGGAGCAGGAAGACCAGACGGCGCCGATCGAGGCACTGGCGAGGAAGGCGACGATCGCCTCGGGGATGTTCGGCAGGTAGGCGACGACGCGGTCGCCGCGCTCCACGCCCATCGCTCGCAGACCCGCTGCCACCGCCGCGACCTGCTGGCGCAGCTCACCCCAGCTCAGCTCGCCGAGCTGACGCAGCTCGGAGCTGTGCAGGATCGCTACCTCGGCGTCGTCCTTGCCGGCGAAGACGTGCTCGGCGTAGTTCAGCGAGGTGTCGGGGAACCAGCGCGCGCCCGGCATCTCGCGCGAGGCGAGGACGGGGGTGGGCTCGCCGTCGGCCTGGACCTCGAAGAAGTCCCAGATCGCCCGCCAGAAGGCGTCGAGGTCGTCGACCGACCAGCGCCACAGCTCCTCGTAGCCGCCGAAGTCGAGGCCGCGCTCGTCGCGCAGCCAGCGCATGAACTCGGTCAGGCGGGACTGCTCGACCAGCTCGGTCGAGGGCTCCCAGAGCAGCTCCGCTGCGTCCGCGCTCACCTTGCGGCTCCGATCATCGCGGCCTGCTCGCGCTCCAGCTCGTGCGGGTCGTGGGCGCAGAAGAGGGAGACCTCGTCGCCGCCCGAGGCGGCCAGCTCGCGCAGCCGCTCGGTGTTCGCCACACGGGCGTCGTTGTCGGCGGCCATCAGCCACTGGAACAGGCGCAGGCCCGGCGGGCAGCTCGGCGGCGTCGCGACCTCGTCGTGGTTGAAGTAGGCGTCGCCACAGTGCAGGAGCCAACGGTCGCCGGCGTTGACGGCGACCCCGGTATGGCCGCGCGAGTGGCCGACCATCGGGATCAACGCCACCTCGACGTCGAGCCCGGGCAGGATGCGGACGCTCTCGAAACCGAACCAGCGCTCGCCGCCGGCCTCGGAGCGGTGCTCGACCCAGCGCGGGCCGTGCTTCCAGTGGGCTCCGACGTAGCGCCTGCGCTCGCGCAGGCGCGGGTGCATCGCCGCCGCCAGCTCCGGGGCGAGGACGTGGACCTCGGCCGCCGGGAAGTCGGCCAGGCCGCCGGCGTGGTCGAGGTCGAGGTGGGTGACGACGATGTGGCGCACGTCGGCGGCGGCGAAGCCGAGCCGCCCGACCTGGGTCACGGCCGTCTCGCCGACCCGGGGCCGCGGCCGCAGCAGCGCCCGGAAGGCGGCACCCAGCTGCGCCGGGTCGTGGGCGTCGTTCGTGCCGAAGCCGGTGTCGACCAGCACCAGCCCGTCGGAGCTCTCGATCAGCAGGCAGTGGCAGACCACGTTCGCGGCCGACAGCAGCCCGCCGTCACCTCCGATCAGTTGCCCCCCGAGGGGGCAGAGCGACCCGCAGCTGAGGTGATGGATTCGCATGACCGCGGGCAGTTTAGTTCGGCGCCCTCGACCAGCGCTCCGGGCCAGAGCGTGGGAGATGGCCGGGCGGCTCTATCGTTCGCGGTGCGCCGGAGTGGCGGAATTGGCATACGCGATCGACTCAAAATCGATTGCCCTTGCGGGCTTGTGGGTTCGAGTCCCACCTCCGGCATCGCGGCGGCGGTCCCGCCGCTCAAGGTTCAGGCGGGCTGCGGGGCGCCGCCTTCGGGCGCGCCGGCGCCGTAGTCCTCACCGGAGCCGATCGGGCGCTCCTCCTCGACATGCCACTCCTGGCTGAAGCCGTAGAAGGCGGCGGCGATGAGGACGATCTGCAGCAGGCCGAGGATCACGACCAACGAACCGATCAGCGAGGAGGGGAGGAGGGCCTCGTCGAAGCCGGCCTTGTCGCGGGAGAACCAGCTGTTGGCGCCGACCGCGCAGAAGATCGCCAGGATCATCGAGAGCGCGGCCGCGACCGGCAGGATCCCGCGGCTCCAGCGGGCGACGAGGAAGCCGAAGAACGCATAGAGGATCGCGTAGATGACGCAGACCGCGCCGATGCCGCCGCCGCCCTTCAGCAGCGACCAGCCGCCGATCGTGATCACCGCGGCAAGTGCCGCCGTTGCCAGCAGCAATAGCACGATCACGAACTTGGTCGTGATCGATCCAGGCTTCTCCCGATTGGGCCGCCACAGTTCGTAGCCCGGCCTCAGCTCTCCTACCGCCACGCCATCGATCATAGAATCTGTCAGCGACGATGCGGCATTGGTCGTGCGTTAAGCCCCTGTCGGGGCGGCCACGCGGGCGTGGTGAAATTGGTAGACACGCCGGCTTTAGGTGCCGGTGCTCGAGAGAGCTTGGGGGTTCGAGTCCCTCCGCCCGCATTGCGGTTCCGCCAGCGCCCGCCGCTCGTTACGATCCGCGTCTCTGGGGCAGTGGCCCAACTGGCTAAGGCACCGGTCTCCAAAACCGGCGATTCCAGGTTCGAGTCCTGGCTGCCCCGTTCTCCGATTCTGGCTCTAGGAGCCGGAATCCGGCTCCTAGAGCGGGATTAGGGTGTTCGCGCCGCCTCTGGACCCGAAGGTCAACGAGGGTCAGCGAAAGTCAGAAAGAGGCTGTTTTCGACCTCTTTCATTCCCCTGGACATTCCCCTGAGCACACCAAGTGCTACCTCGGCCTCGACGCGAACTGGCTGGGTGGATCCGTCCCCTCCGCTGCTCTCTCTGTCATCTCTTCGGCCCCGAGGATGCCCCAGAAAGGCGTTAAACCTTCCGATCGCTCATCCTTGGTGGCGTGCAGAGCACGGATCTAACCCTCTGGATAGCCGACCTTTCTGCTGCTGATGGCGAGGGACGCCTGGCGCTGCAGGATGGCCGCGAGCTGACCGCCCGGGCTTTTCGCGAGGAGCTGATCAAACCCGGCGAGATCGGGACGGAGGCGCTCGCCCGCGCCTTCGCGGAGGCGCTCGAGGATGACTGGCTTACCTGCGACTACGAAAGCTGGCCGGGCGACAGCGAGATCCCGCCGCGCTACCGCTTCCGCCACCAAAACTTGCAGCGCTGTCGCAACATCAGGATCACCCGGGCTGGTTGGCAGTCGATCCCGGCCCTGCGCGACTCACTCGCATCGAAGCCGCCGCCGTCGCCCGCCAGCTCCCCAACGCAGTCGAAGGCGATGGACATCTTCATCTGCCACGCCACCGAGGACAAGGAAGAAATAGCGCGTCCGATTGCCGAGCGGCTCGAGGAAGCCGGCTGGCGGGTCTGGTTCGACGAGTTCGAGCTGCGTCTGGGCGATCGGCTGCGAGCAGGAATCGACGACGGACTCGGCCGCTCCCGCTACGGAGCCGTCATCCTCAGCCCCCACTTCCTCGCCCGAAAGCCCTGGACCGAGCACGAGCTCGACGGGCTGATGAGCCGTGAGGTGGCGGGCGGCGGAGCCAAGGTGATTCTGCCGATCTGGCATGGGGTCGGCTTCGAGCAGGTAAATGAGTACTCATCAGCGCTGGCCGGACGCTTCGCCAGCAGTACCGAGGAGGGCCTCGACAAGGTGATCGCCGATCTCGACTTTGTCCTGCGTGAGGAGGATGGCCGGTCGCCGCGGCGGCGCGGGCCCGACATTCCGTTTGCCCCACCACGACCCCCCGCTGAGCTGCCGTCTGCAAGCCCGCCGGGATCACTGCCGGAATCGTCTATCGCTGCTGCGCGCGCCGAGGGCGTTGCGAGGGCGCAGGCTCTGATCGAGGAGGCCGCTCGCCGAGCCACTGTCACGCCGAAGATCGTCCGTGAGGCCCTCTACCAGTACTTCCACGATCGTCGAGGGCTCACGGTTGGCGGTAGCGAGGATGTCTTCACGGTCTTCGACGCCAAATCAGCCGTAGAGCACGGCTACCTCAACTGGGACGACGATGAGCCGCAGGCGCTCACGCTCCGCCACGAGCAGCCAGCGGTTGCCGATCTGGAGGCGGCGCTGAAGGGCGTGAGGCAATCCGTCTTCGACGGCGTCGTTTTCGAGGGCAAGGCCGAGGCGGGGGAGTGGGTGCGGCCGCTTCTGAAGGACCGTTACGCGATCGGCGATCCCACCTTCGAGCTGCGACCGGTCTGGAAGGCCCTGGGCTTCCTCTAGCCGGAAGTTTTCGCCGTTGAACCAGCGAGAGCGGCTTGGTTGAGCGAAATCG
>JBBDYP010000084.1:0-16467 GCA_040900615.1 Solirubrobacterales bacterium
CGAAGCGGCCGACGGTGCAGATCGGCGATCCCTTCGAGGAGTCGAAGCTGCTCGAGTGCTGCCTGGAGCTGCTGGAGAAGGGCCTGCTCGTCTCCCTCCAGGACCTCGGCGCCGCCGGACTGACCTCTTCGGCCGGGGAGATGGCCTCGGCGGGCGGGGTCGGGATCGACCTCGACATCGCCAGGGTGCCGCTGCGCGAGGCCGACATGGAGCCCTTCGAGATCATGGTCTCCGAGTCCCAGGAGCGGATGCTGGCGGTGGTCGAGCCGGCCCGGGTCGCGGAGGTGCGGGCGATCTGCGAGAAGTGGCAGACCGGCTCGGCGGAGATCGGGGTCGTCACCGACAGCGGCCGGGTGCGGGTCCTGCGCGGCGAGGAGGTCGTCGGCGACATGCCGGTCGAGGCCCTGGTCGACGGCTGTCCCCTCTACGACCTCAGCCCGGCCGAGCCGGAGGGGTGGATCTACGGCAACCGCGACGTGCTCGGCGAGAGGGTGGTGACGACCGTCGGCCGCAGCGCCGACCCCTCGAAGTCGTCCTCGATCCTCCTGGCGATGCTCGCCTCGCCGAGCATCGCCTCCAAGCGCTGGGCCTTCGAGCAGTACGACTCGGTGGTCGGCTCGCGCACCGTGCGCCGGCCCGAGTCGGCCGACGCCGCGGTCCTGCAGCTGCCCGAGTCCGGCAACGCGATCGCGGTCTCGATCGACGGCAACGGCAGACGGGTCGCCTGCGACCCCCACGCCGGCACGGTCGAGGCGGTGCTCGAGTGCGCCCAGAACCTCGCCTGCGTCGGCGCCGAGCCGCTCGGCCTCACCAACTGCCTCAACTTCGGCAACCCCGAGAAGCCGGCGACCGCCTGGCAGCTCGACCGCTCCGTCAGCGGCCTCGCCGAGGCCTGCACCGCGCTCGGCGTCCCGGTCGTCGGCGGCAACGTCTCCCTCTATAACGAGGGCCCGGAAGGGCCGATCTACCCGACGCCGGTGGTCGGGATGGTCGGCGAGCTGCCCGACCCGGCGCGGGTGGCCGGCAGCGCCTTCGCCCGCGAGGGCGACGCGATCGGCCTGATCGGCCCCTTCGCCCCAACCATGTTCGGCTCCGAGCTGGCGAAGCTGCGCGGCGAGCTCGAGGCCGGACTGCCCGAGCCGGACATCGGCGCGGTCGCCGCCGCCTGCGCGATCGTCCGCGACGCCGTCCGCGCCGGCAAGCTCGCCTCCGCCCACGACGTCAGCGACGGCGGCCTCGCCTGCGCGCTGGCGGAGTGCGCGATCGGCGCCGGCACCGGCGCCCGCGCCGACCTCCAGCACCTGCGCGACCGCGGCTGCACCCCCGAGGAGGCCCTGTTCGGCGAGGGCACCGGCGGCTTCCTGGTCAGCGGAGATCGCTCCACGCTCGAGCAGCTCGGCGCGATCATGCTCGGAGACGTGGGCGGCTCGAGCATCGAGATCGCCGCCGGCGATCGCAGCCTCACCGTCCCGCTCGGCGACGCCGAGAGCGCCTGGCGCTCGCTTCCGCGCCTCGCCGAGTCCGTCGCCTGACGGGCGCCGGCGGTCCTCGCCTGACCCATGGGAGGCGCTGGTAACGTCGGGGAATGGCCAAGGTCTTCGAGCGGGTAGACGAGCACCTGCGCGAGTGGATCGCGCGGCAGGACCTCTACTTCGTCGGCACGGCACCGCTGGCCGGCGACGGGCGCGTCAACGTCTCGCCGAAGGGGCCGATCGGGACGCTGCGGGTGCTCGACGACCACACCGTCGCCTACCTCGACATGGTCGGCAGCGGGGCCGAGACGATCGCCCACCTGCGCGAGAACGGGCGGATCGTCGTCATGCTCTGCGCCTTCGAGGGGCCGCCGCGGATCGTCCGGCTCCACGGCCGCGGCCGCGTGGTGCCGATGGGCGACCTCGAGTTCGCCGAGCTGATCGAGCGGGCAGGCTTCGAGACGCCCGCCGCGGAGGAGTCGCGCCGCGCGGTGGTCGTCGTCGACGTCGACCGCATCGCCGACTCCTGCGGCTACGGGGTGCCGCTGATGAGCTACGAGGGCCGCCGGCCGCACATGCAGGCGTTCGCCGAGAAGCGGCTTCGGGTCGGCGGGCCCGGCGCGATCGAGGACTACAAGGCGGAGAAGAACACGGTCAGTATCGACGGCCTGCCGGCACTCGAGGGTCAGCTCGAGACCGGCCCTCAGGGGCAGGAGGCGACGCGCGGCGACTGACTCGCGCAAGCGCGAGGACAACCGGCGCGCTCAGCGCACCTCGAAGCCGGCGAGTCCCTCGATGGCCGCCTCGGTCACTTCGACGCGATCGACGCGGGCGCGCTCCGAACCGCGGCGGCAGAAGGCGACCATCGCCTCGACCGCGGCGGGCTCGCCTTCGAAATGCGCCTCGACGGCGCCGTCGGCCCGGTTGAGGACCCAGCCGGAGACGCCGCGGGCGTTCGCCTCGCGCCGGGCGGTGTCCCGGAAGAAGACGCCCTGGACGCGCCCGTGGACGACGACCCGGACGCAGGTCCCCCCGCTCATTCGCGAAGGCCGGAGGTGGCGCGCCTCATCGCACAGGATCGTGGGCAGCGCCAGCGCGGCTGTCAAGCCCCCCTGCAATTTGCGTGCGCTTGCCTGCGCTTGCGGGTCTTCACCCGTTGCTAACCTGCGGGAGTAGGCAGTCCGCCTGCGCGTCCGTCTCTCTATCCAACGAGGAATACGCGCCTTTGACTCCCGACGAGCGGCTCCTAATCGACCGCGATGGGCCGCACGACGAGTGCGGCGTGTTCGGCGTATACGCACCCGGCCACGACGTCGCCCGACTCGCGTACTTCGCCCTCTACGCGCTCCAGCACCGCGGCCAGGAGTCGGCCGGCATCGCCACCTGCGAGGGCGGCCACATCACCACCCTGCGGGACTCGGGCCTCGTCTCCCAGGTCTTCGACGAGGAGAAGCTGAAGGCGCTGGAGGGGGACATGGCGATTGGCCACGTCCGCTACTCGACCACCGGCGGCGGCTCCTGGGAGAACGCACAGCCGGTCTGGCGCGACGACGGCCGCGAGGTCGCGCTCGCCCACAACGGCAACCTGACCAACGCGGTCGAGCTGTGGGCTGAGCTGAAGGAGCGGGGAATCGACTTTCGCGGCACCTCCGACTCGGAGATCATCGCCGCCCTGCTCTCCTCCGACGACGGCAAGCTGATCGAGGACGCCGTCGCCAACGTGATGCCGCGGCTGGAGGGGGCCTACTCGACCGTGGTGATGACCAAGCGCGCGATCGTCGCCTTCCGCGACCCGCACGGCATCCGGCCGCTCTCGCTGGGCCGCCTCGAGGACCGCTTCGTGGTCGCCTCGGAGAGCTGCGCCTTCGACATCATCGGCGCCGAGCTGATGCGGGAGGTGCACCCTGGCGAGCTGGTCTCCCTGACCGAGCGCGGGCTGGAGACGCGCCAGGTGGTGAAGACAGAGCGGCGGGCCACCTGTGTCTTCGAGCACATCTACTTCTCCCGCCCCGACAGCCGCCTCGAGGGCAAGGTCCTGCAGCAGGCGCGCGGGAAGATGGGCGAGATCCTCTGGCACGAGGCGCCGGTCGACGCCGACCTGGTGATCTCCGTTCCCGACTCCGGCAATCCGGCGGCGGCGGGGTTCGCCCGCGCCTCGGGACTGCCCCGCGACGACGGCCTGATCAAGAACCGCTACGTGGCGCGGACCTTCATCCAGCCCGGCCAGGAGCTGCGCAAACACGGCCTGCGGCTGAAGTTCAACCCGCTGCCGGAGATCGTCGCCGGGCAGCGGATCGTCGTCGTCGACGACTCGATCGTGCGCGGCAACACCACGCGGCAGATCGTCGGCATGCTGCGCGACGCCGGCGCCCGCGAGGTGCACCTGCGGATCTCGGCGCCGCCGATCCGCAACCCCTGCCACTACGGCGTCGACATGTCGACCCGCGAGGAGATGATCGCCCACAACCGCACCGTTCAGGAGATCGCCGACGAGCTCGACGCCGACTCGCTCGCCTACCTCTCGATGGCCGGCGTCTACGAGGCGATCGGCGGCAGCGCCGACGACCACTGCGACGCCTGCTTCACCGGCCACTACCCGCTCGGCGACCCCGACGAGGCGAACGGGAAATTCGCCCTGGAGGACATCGCCGTAGCCTGACCGTGGCGCGGCGCATCTCGGCGTCCTCGGTCGCTCACGTGCAGAGCACGCTTCGCTCCCTGCGTCCTTGAGCTGCTTGGCCACGATCAGGCTACGAGTTCTAATCCGAGCCAGACGATCGCGAGGGAGACCAGGAGGATCGCGGCCTGGAGGGCGTGCAGTTTCGGCCGCCGCAGGTGGACGAGGGTGAGGGCGATCACGAGGCCGACCAGGCCCAGCTTCCACTGCAGGGTCGAGTCGTCGAAGAGGTCGTAGTGGGAGGCCATCGCCCAGCCGGTTACGACCAGGACCCCGAGGGCGATGAGGGAGCCGTAGCCGAAGCGCCGTGCCACCGCCCGCATCCGCTCGCGGTCGGGGTCGTCGCGGAGGATCGGCACCACGGCGATCCCGAAGACGAGCTGGCCGCCGACGAAGAAGGCCATCGCCAGCAGGTGCAGATAGAGGACGCCCTGCCAGAGGTCGTGCTCGCTCATGGCCCTGAGCCTATTGAGGCCGTGGTTCTTCCCGCATACCGGGAGGGACTGCGACCGCAACGGGCGCTTGCGCAAAGATGCGCCGGTGAGCGCCTTCCGCATCGTCGTCCTGGCCTCGGGCAGCGGCACCAACCTGCAGGCGATCCTCGACCGGCTGCACGGGCGCGACGGAATCGAGGTGGTCGGTGTCGGCTCCGACAAGCCCGGGGCGAGGGCGCTGGAGCGCGCCGCGGCGGCGGGCGTGGAGACGGCGGTCTTCCCCGGCGGCGAGTACCCCGACCGCGCCGCGCGTGACGCCGCGATCGGCGACTGGATCGAGTCGCGGCGCGCCGACCTGGTCGTCCTCGCCGGCTACATGCAGCTGCTCAGCGACGGCTTCGTCGCCCGCTTCCGCAACCGCGTCGTCAACGTCCACCCGGCCCTGCTGCCGGACTTTCCCGGCCTCGACGCGATCGGCCAGGCGCTGGCCGCCGGAGTCGAGGCGACCGGGGTCACCGTGCACTTCGTCGACGAGGGAGTCGACACCGGGCCGCCGCTGCTGCAGCGCGAGGTGCCGGTGCCCGAGGGGCGCGACCGGGAGGAGCTGGAGGCGGCGGTCCACGCGGTCGAGCACGAGCTCTACCCGGAGGCGATCCGCATGATCGCTGAGGGCCGGGTTAGGATCGACACCGACGACCCGAGGGTCGTCACGATCGATGACTGAGGCAGGCGCAGATACCGCAAGCGAGACCGTGAGCGACGGCGCGATCCGCGTGCGCCGGGCGCTGATCTCGGTCTCCGACAAGACCGGCGTCGCCGACTTCGCCCGGAGCCTCGCCGCCCTGGACGTCGAGATCCTCTCCACCGGCGGCACCGCCACCGCCCTGCGCGAGGCGGGCCTCACCGTCACCGATGTCTCCGAGTTCACCGGGCAGGAGGAGATCCTCGACGGGCGGGTGAAGACGCTGCACCCGCGGCTGCACGCGGCGCTGCTGGCGCGGCGCGAGGACCCCGAGCACATGGCGACGCTGGCGCACGAGGGGATCGAGCCGATCGACCTCGTCTGCGTCAACCTCTACCCCTTCGAGCAGACCGTCGCCAGCCATGACGTGGCGCCCGAGGTGGCGATCGAGAACATCGACATCGGCGGGCCGACGATGATCCGCGCCGCGGCGAAGAACCATGAGGGGGTCGCCGTCGTCGTCAAGCCGGAGTCCTACGACGCCGTCTGCGCCGAGCTGGAGGAGTCCGGCGGCGAGATCTCGGCCTCGACCCGGCACTGGCTGGCCAACGAGGCCTTCGCCCAGACCGCCCGCTACGACGCCGCGATCAGCCGCTGGTTCTCGACCGAGTACGAGGACTTCCCCGAACACCTCGCCGTCGCCTACGAGAAGGTGCTCGACCTCTCCTACGGCGAGAACCCCCACCAGCGGGCGGCGCTCTACGCGGATGTCGGCGCCCGCACCCACATCCTCTCGCGGGTCTCGAAGCTGCACGGGCGCGCCCTCTCCTTCAACAACGTCCTCGACCTCGACTCCGCCCGCGGCCTGGTCGGCGACTTCGAGCAGCCGGCCTGCGTGATCGTCAAGCACAACAACCCCTGCGGGGTGGCGGTCGGCGAGGACGCGCTCGAGGCCTACCTGAAGGCTCTCGCCTGCGACCCGCTCTCCGCCTACGGCGGCGTCATCGCCCTCAACCGGCCGATCGGCACGGCGCTGGCGGAGGAGCTGCACAAGAACTTCGTCGAGGTCCTGATCGCGCCCGGCTTCGAGGACGGGGCGCTGGAGGTGCTGCAGCAGAAGGAGGCGATCCGCATCCTCTGCGAAAAGGAGCGGCGCCAGCCCGACACCGACGAGCGCGACGTCAAACGCGTTCTCGGCGGCCTGCTGATCCAGGACCGCGATGGCGACCCCGAGCCACGCGAGCTGATGGAGGTGGTGACGAAGACGCAGCCCAGCGAGCAGCAGTGGCAGGACATGCTCTTCGCCTGGACCGTCGTCCGCCGCGTCCGCTCCAACGCGATCGTGATCGCCAGGGATGGCGCCACCCTCGGAATCGGCGCCGGCCAGATGAGCCGCGTCGACTCGGTCCGCCTCGCCGTCGAGAAGTGCCGCGCCGCCCGCGGCACCGAGGCCGGCGCCCTGCTGTCCGGCTCCGCCGTCGCCTCCGACGCCTTCTTCCCCTTCGCCGACGGCCCCGAGCTGGCGATCGAGGCCGGCTCAACCGCGGTGATCCAGCCCGGCGGCTCCAAACGCGACGCCGAGGTGATCGAGGCCTGCGACGCCGACGGCGTCGCGATGGTGTTCACGAAGCACCGGCACTTCCGGCACTAGGTCAGCGCGAGTCTCCGACTAGGTCAGCTGCCTCTGTTTGGCGCTCGCCCGGGTTGCGTGCGCGCAGATCTCCTCGGGGGTGTCGGCGACTACCAGTAGCTCCTTGTCGGCGGGGTCGATCAGGCCGTCGTCCTCGAGGTCCTTGTCGAGCCACTCCAGCAACGGCCCCCAGTGCTCGGAGTCGACGAGGATCGTCGGGAAGTAACGGATCCGGCGGGTCTGGATCAGGGTCAGGCTCTCGAACAGCTCGTCGAAGGTGCCGAAGCCGCCGGGGAAGATGACGAAGGCTCGGGCGTAGCGAACGAACATCAGCTTGCGGGCAAAGAAGTAGTGGAAGTGGAGGGCGCGGTTGACATAGGGGTTGGTGTGCTGCTCCATCGGCAGCTCGATGTTGAGCCCGACCGAGAGGCCGCCCGCCTCGGCGGCGCCGCGGTTGGCCGCTTCCATCAGGCCCGGCCCGCCGCCGGTGATGATGGTGAAGCCGTGGTCGACGAGACACGATGCGGTCTCGCGTGCGAGCTCGTACCAGCGGTGGTTCTCGGCAATCCGCGCCGAGCCGAAAATCGAGACGCCGTCTTCGATGTCCCTGAGGGTGTCGAAGCCGTTGTCGACCTCCGCCTGGATGCGTTCGAGGCGAAGGGAGTCTTCTTCCTCGACGTCGCAGGGGACGCGGAGTAGGCGCTCGTCGCGCTTCGCTCCCACACTCCCATTCGGACCGGCCAAGTGCCCCCGGCGGGATTCGAACCCGCGCCGCGCGGCTTAAAAGGCCGCCGCTCTAACCAACTGAGCTACAGGGGCGCGTTGCCCATGGTAGAGGGGCGCTGAGTGGAGTGCCGGGACCCCCGGCCGAGTTGCCGGTTTGTGCCGGATGGCGAGACAAACCGGCAACTCAGGAGAGGTCCGGCAGGTCCTGGTAGGGAGTCGAGGCCTCGGCGTGGGTGCGGCGGGGGATGCGGCCGGCGCGGCGCGCGGCGTAGCCGGCCTCGGCACCGCCGCGCAGGGCACGCGCCATCGTGACCGGGTCCTCGGCGCCGAAGATTGCGCTGGCGGCGAGGACCGCGTCGCAGCCCAGCTCCATCGCCAGGGCGGCGTCGGAGGCGGTGCCGATGCCGGCGTCGAGGACGACCGGGACGCCGGCGCGCTCGGTGATGATCGCGATGTTGTACGGGTTGCGGACGCCGGCGCCGGAGCCGATCGGCGAGCCGAGCGGCATCACCGCCGCGCAGCCGGCCTCCTCCAGGCGGCGGGCGAGGATCGGGTCGTCGTTGGTGTAGGGGAGGACGGTGAAGCCGTCGCCGACCAGCTGCTCGGCGGCGTCGAGCAGCTCGACCGCATCCGGGAAGAGGGTGCGGTCGTCCCCGATCACCTCGAGCTTGATCCAATCGGTCTGGAAGGCCTCGCGGGCGAGGCGGGCGGTGCGCACGGCGTCGCGGGCCGTGTAGCAACCGGCCGTGTTGGGGAGGACGAAGAGGCCGAGGCGGTCGATCACGTCGAGGACGGAGCCCTCGGCGGCGGGGTCGACGCGGCGCAGGGCGACGGTGACGATCTCGGTGCCGGCGGCGGCGAGCGCGGCCTCCATCTGCTCCAGCGAGCGAAAGCCGCCGGTGCCGGCGATCAGCCGCGAGGACCACTCGCGCCCGCCCAGCTCCCAGGTCTCGGCCCCGCCCTGGATCGCCGCCAGCACCTCGACGCTCTGGCCGTCGCGCAGCGGCGTCCGCTCCCACTCCCCGCGTGGGACCACCTCGCCGTCGAGGGCGACGGCGACGCCGCGGCCTCCCTCCCCGGCGCCGGACTCGCGCACCGCCTCGGCCAGCGTCGCCCCGGCCGCCAGCTCGCGCATCTCGCCGTTCAGCTCGATTCTCATCGCGCTGACTCGACTTTGCGGTCGTCGCTTGTTGGCCTATTCCGTACAAGCGACGACCGGAAGGGATCGGCGGCGGCGATCGACTCGGGCGGCGCCTCGCCGGAGAGGGTCGCGGCGACCGCCTCGGCGCTCAGCGGCGCCAGCAGGATGCCGTTGCGGAAGTGACCGGTGGCAAGCACCAGGCCATCGACGGCGCCGGGGCCGATGAAGGGCCGGTTGTCTGGCGTCCCGGGTCGCAGGCCGGCGATGGCGCCGGCCAGCTCCATCTCGGCGACGTCGGGGAGCAGCCGGTAGGCCTCGCGCAGCAGCTCGTAGACCCCGCCGGCGGTGACGGCGGTGTCGAAGCCCTGCTCTTCCATCGTCGCCCCGACGATCAGCCGGCCGTCGTCGCGGGGGACCAGGTAGACGCGCTCGGAGCAGACGATCCGCTCGCAGGGCGGGCCCCCGTCGCGGGTTCGCAGCTCCAGCACCTGTCCCTTGACCGGGCGCACCGGTGGGCGCGCGGCCTCGGGCAGCCACTCGGTCGCGCCGGACCAGGCGCCGCTGGCGAGCACGACGGCGCCGGCGTGCCACTCCTCGCCGCCGGCGGTCCGTACCCCCGCCAGCCGCTCGCCCTCGAAGAGACCGCCGACCACCTCGCATCCGGTGCGCACCTCCGCGCCCAGCTCGCCCAGCGCCGCGACCAGCGCCCGGGCCAGCGCCCGCGGGTCGACCGCCGCCTCGCCGGCGGCGTAGACGCCGCCGTTGAAGGACGGAGTCAGGCCGGGCTCCAGCTCGCGGCAGCGGCGCGGCGGCAGCCACTCGGCCTCGAGCTCAAGCGAGCGCTGCAGGTCGTGGACGCGGCGCAGCTCCGCCGCCTCGTCGCGGTCGAGGGCGATGTGCAGCGCGCCCTTGCGCGCGTATCCCATCGACTTCCCAGTCTCTGCCTCGAGCTCGGCGACGAACTCCGGGTACAGGCGCGCCGAGGCGAGGGTCATCTCCAACAGCTCCGGCTCACCGAAGGTGAGCTCGCCGACCGGAGCCAGCATGCCGGCCGCCACGTTGGTCGCGCCGGACGGCGGCTCGGCCCGCTCCAGCACCGCGACCCGGGCGCCGCGTTGCGCCGCGCGCCAGGCGCAGCTGAGTCCGATCACACCGCCACCCACGAACACTGCGTCGAACTTGCGCTTCTCTGTCAATCCATTGCCTCCGCCGGCATTACCCGGATCAGGTCCAGACGGTCGGTGGCCTCGATGCCACCCTCTCAGCCCTCGCGGGCTCCCGGTACAACCTCGATGCTACCCCCCTCTCGACGGCTGCAAGTCCAGGACCGCGTCGAGACAGGTTCATAATCGGGCCATGACCCTTGCGCCACCAGAGGCAGACGGCCCGCTGCGCCGCGAGCGGCTGCGCACCGCCCGCCTCTACTTCTGCTGCGAGGCGCGCCCCCGGGGCGAGGACCCCGAAGCGCTGCTGCGCTCCGCCCTCACCGGCGGCGTCGACATCCTGCAGCTGCGCGAGAAGGAGCTGAACCGGGCGGAGATCGAACGCTCCGCCGCCACCTTCCGCCGCGTCTGCGACACCTTCAGCGCCCTCTTCATCGTCAACGACGACCCCGACCTGGCCCGCGCCTGCGACGCCGACGGCGTCCACCTGGGGCAGGACGACATGTCGGTGGAAGAAGCACGTGAGCTGCTTGGGCCAGACGCCATCATCGGACTTTCCACTCATTCGAGAGAGCAAATCGACGCTGCCGGGGGCGTGCCCGGCCAAGCAGATCAAGGACGCAGGGAGCGCGGTGTGCTCCGCACACAAGCGACCGAGGACGCAGATATGCGCCGGCCGGGCACGCCCCCGGACTACATCAGCGTCGGCCCGATCTGGGAGACGCCGACGAAGGCCGGCCGCGCCGCGGTCGGACTCGACCTCGTCTCCCATGCCGCCGAGCACGCCACCCACCCCTTCTTCGGCATCGGCGGCATCGACACCTCCAACGCGGAGCAAGTGGTGCGGGCGGGAGCGCGGCGGCTCTGCGCGGTGCGGGCGATCCGCGACGCCACCGACCCCGAGGCGGCGGCCGAAGCGCTGCGGCGCGCCTTCGGTGCCGCCGATGGGACCGCGCCCGGCAATCAGGATGCGCTGCTGGACCGGCCGGCCTCGTGGAGGGGCGTGGCGCCGGGTGGTTGAGGAACGGCAGAAGCGCAAGCAGCGCGGGGCCAACCCGATGGCCCGCGGCTACGCCAAGGCCGAGGAGCGCAACCGCGCAGTGCGGGACGCGCTGGAGCCGCTCGCCGACGGCGAGCGCCCGACGGTGGTCACGGTGGCCGCGATCGTCTCCGGCCTGATCGCGCTCTCGATCCTCGCCGGCTATCTGGCCGGCGTCGAGGTGAACGGGGAGAAACCGAGGTTCGCCCAGGTGGCCGCGCCGGCGCTGATCATGGGCTTCATGTCCTGGGGCATGTGGCACGCCCGCTACTGGGCCGTGCTCGGCTTCCAGCTGATCCTCGTCTTCCTCATCTTCAGCGCGGTCTTCGGCCTCGCCGTGCAGGCCGCGACCGTGGCCCAGTTCGCCGCGACGCTGGGCCTGCTGGCGGTCGCCGGTGGCTTCTTCTACTTCATGGTCAAGGCGATGGCGCGAATCCAGATGCCGACCCGGCTTCCCCGGGACTGAGACCGGTGACCCCGCCCGGCTTCCCATCCCTCGGCCGCATCTCCTCCCTGCCGGTGGACGTGATCGGAGCGTTGCGGATGCTCCCCGAGATCGCCGAGAACACGGGGGCGATGAAGGAACACACGGCCGCGCTGACCCGGGTGGCGGACGCGCTCGACCGGGTCGCGGCCGACACGGCGGCACTGCCGGCCCTGCGGGAGGACATGGCGCGGGTTGCCGAGACGACGAGCGTCCTCGGCGGGATGGACGCGCGGATGGCGGCGATCGAGGAGGCGATGCCGGTGCTGGTCGAGGTGCAGCGCCATCTCGCCCAGCTGCCGGAGACGATGGGCCGGCTCGACGAGGGGATCAACCGGCTCAGCGGCCTGATGGAGAGGATCCTAACCGCACTCGACGGCCTCAACGGAAGCGTCGAGACGTTGCAGGGGGCGGTCGAGCCGATGTCCCGCCTCGCCAGCCGGGTTCCGGGCCAGAGGAAGAGCCAGGGGACTGGCGAGTAGTCCAATCGGGGGGATCGACAAACGGCCCGGCTGGCCGGCTCAAGTACTCCTATAGGCTCACGAACCGATGGCGGAATCCTTCGACACGATCGTCATAGGCGGCGGCCCCGGCGGCTACGTAGGGGCGATCCGCGCCGCCCAGCTGGGCAAGAAGGTTGCCGTGGTCGAGCGCGACCAGGCCGGCGGACGCTGCCTCAACTACGCCTGCATCCCCGCCAAGACGGTCCTCCGCAGCGCCGAGATCTACCACGAGGCCGCCAACAGCGCCGAGCTCGGTGTGGTGGTCAAGGACGTGAAGCTCGACTGGGACGCGCTGGGCAAGCGCCGCGCCGACGTCTCCGCATCGCTGTCGGGCGGCGTCGAAATGCTCTGGAAGAAGAACAAGATCACCGTCATCGAGGGCGACGGCTCGCTGACCGCCGACGGCAACGTCAAGGTCGGCGACGACGTCTACGAGGCCGGTGCGGTCGTGCTCGCGACCGGCTCGGTGGCGACGCCGATCCCCGGAGTCGAGTTCGGCGGGCGCGTCGTCGACACCTGGGGCGCCTGGTCCCTGCCGGAGCAGCCGAAGAAGATCGCCGTGGTCGGCGCCGGCGCCTCGGGCTCGGAGATCGCCTCCGCGTACTCCCGCTTCGGCACCGAGGTGCTCCTGATCGAGATGCTGCCGCAGATCCTCCCCGCCGAGGACAAGGACATCGCCAAAGTCGTCGAACGGGTCTTCAAGAAAGAAGGAATCGAGATCTCGACCGGCACTCCGGTGCAGAACGTCGAGGCCGGCAAGGGCTCGGTCAAGCTCACCTACGGAGATACCTCGACCGAGGTCGACTACCTCTGCATCGCCGGCGGCCGCGCGCCCGACACCGAGGGCCTCGGGCTCAAGGAGGCCGGGATCGAGCTGGAGGAGAACGGCAAGATCAAGGTCGACGCCTACGGGCAGACCACCAACTTCAAGGTCTTTGCGATCGGCGACATCGTCAACCAGAAGGCGCTTGCCCACAAGGCTTCCGAGGAGGGTGTCGTCGCGGTCGAGCGCGCAGCCGGCGTCGAGACCCACCCGGTCGATCAGAACCTGATGGTGGGCGCAACCTTCTGCCACCCGCAGGTGGCCAGCGTCGGCATGACCGAGGCCGCCGCCAAGGAGGCCGGCCGCGAGGTCAAGGTCGGCAAACAGAAAATCGCCGGCGAGGGTGCCGGAACCGTCTACGACGACAAAGACGGCCTCGTCAAGCTGGTCGTCGATGCCAAGTACGGAGAGATCCTCGGCGCCCACGTGGTCGGCAACCGCGCCTGCGACATGATCGCCGAGCTGGTGGCGACGATGGCGCTGGAGGGCGGCTACCAGGAGCTGGCGCGGATCGTCCATCCCCACCCGACCGTCTCCGAGGCTGTGCTCGACGCCGCCCGCGCCGTCGACGGCTGGGCCATTCACGCCTGAGAGCCCTGCAAATCCGCGCATCTCGGGGTCCTCGGTCGGGCTCGTCGGGTCACGCACTTGAGTGCGCTCCCCTCCTCGCCCTTCCCTGCGTCCCCCGATCTGCTTGATTTTCGGACTCTCAGATGAGCCGCGCCGTCTTCTACTTCGACCTGGGATCGCCCTACGCGTACCTGTCCGCCGAGCGCATCAGCGGGCTGTTCACGGAAGCGGAGCTGGAGCAGCCGGAGTGGCAGCCGATCCTGCTCGGGGGGCTGTTCCAGCACTTCGGCCGCGACTCCTGGGCGAACGGGCCGGGGCGGGCCGAGGGGATGGCGGAGGTCGAGCGGCGGGCCTCGGCCTACGGGCTGCCGCCGATCACCTGGCCGGATCCCTGGCCGGGCAACATGCTGACCGCGATGCGGGCGGCGACCTTCGCCAAGCAGACGGGGCGCACCGTCTCCTTCGCTCTCGCCGCCTTCCGCCAGGCCTTCGCCGCCGGCCGCGACCTGTCCGATCCCGACAACGTGATCATCGCCGGCGCTGGGTGCGAGCTGCACCCGCGAGCGCTGCTGAAAGCGGTGCAGACCGACATCGTCAAGAACGCCCTGCGGGAGGCGACCGACGGGGCGGCGGCGCTCAGCGTCCACGGCGTCCCCTCCGTCGTCGTCGGCGAGGAGGTCTTCTGGGGCGACGACCGGTTGGAGGAAGCGATCGAGGCGGCGACCCGGGCGAGCTAAGGTGCCTGCGATGGCCGACCTGCCCGACGCCGCCACCTGTTACGAGCTGCTGGCGCGGATGGCGCTGATCCGCCGCTTCGAGGAGGAGGCGGGGCGCCAGTACCAGCGGGCGAAAGCCGGTGGCTTCCTGCACCTGGCGATCGGCGAGGAGGCGACGATCGTCGGCACCACCTCGGTGATGCGGGACGAGGACTTCCTGATCGGCACCTACCGCACCCACGGCCACGCGATCGCCCGTGGCACCGACCCCAAGCGGGTGATGGCGGAGCTGTTCGGCCGGGTCGACGGCACCAGCGGCGGCCGCGGCGGCTCGATGCACATCTTCGACGCCGAGAACCGCTTCATGGGCGGCTACGGGATCGTCGGCGGCAACCTGCCGATAGCGGCCGGCCTCGGCCTCGCCTCCCAGTACAAGGGGGAAGACGCGGTCACGGTCTGCATGTTCGGCGACGGCGCCTCCAACACGGGCAACTTCGGCGAGACGATGAACCTGGCGGCGCTGTGGAAGCTGCCCGTCTTCTTCATGGTCGAGAACAACCTCTACGGGATGGGGACCTCGGTCGAGCGCCACTCGGCCCAGACCGATCTATCCAAGAAGGCGGAGGGCTACGGCGTCTCCGGCACCCGGGTCGACGGCATGGACGTGGTCGCGGTCCGCGATGCCGTCGCCGAGGGCATCCGGCTGGCGCGCGAGGAGAGCAGGCCGACCCTGCTGGAGGCCTTCACGTATCGCTATCGCGGCCACTCCGCCGCCGACCCCGAGGTCTACCGCAAGCGCGAGGAGGTCGAGGAGTGGCAGGAGAAGGACCCGATCGAGACCTTCGGGCGTCGCTGCGTCGAGGCCGGGGTGCTGGGCGAGCGCGAGCTGAAGCAGGCGCGCGAGACGGCCGACGAGGTGGTCGTAGCCGCGGTCGAGTTCGCCGACGCCTCGCCGGAGCCGCCGCTCGACACGCTCTACGAAAACCTCTACGCGATGACCGAACCGGGTGGCTGGTACGCGGTCGACGAGCGCAGCCCCGAGCCGCACCGCGGCGAGCACGAGGACCGGATGCCCGACGCCGCCCGCGAGCTGGCCGAGGCGGGCGCCGCCTACGCGGGGCAGCCGGACGGGCCGCGGCCCAACCCGGCGATCGAGGGCGACGCCCAGGACGGCCTCGAGACCAGGATCGCCGCGGAGCCCGAGGTTGGGAGCGAGCCCGAGGAGACGCCCGGGGCCGAGGAGGGCGAGGGCGAGCGGGCGGTCAACGCCGATGAGGCCGGCGAGGCCTCTGGGGGCGGGGACTGATGGCGACGCTGCGGATGCGCGAGGCCCTGCGCGACGCGATGGCCGAGGAGATGCGCCGCGACGAGGCAGTCTTCGTGATGGGCGAGGACGTCGGCGTCTTCCAGGGGGCCTTCAAGGTGACCGACGGCCTGCTCGACGAGTTCGGCGAGCGGCGGGTACGCGACACGCCGATCTCCGAGAACACGATCGTCGGCGCTGGGGTCGGCGCCGCGATGGGCGGGCTGCGACCGATCGTCGAGCTGATGACCGTGAACTTCTCGCTGCTGGCGCTGGACCAGATCGTCAACCACGCCGCCGCGATCCCCTACATGTTCAACGGCCAGGCGAAGGTGCCGATGGTGATCCGCATGCCCGGCGGCGGCGGCCACCAGCTCGGGCCCACCCACTCCCACAGCTTCGAGGCCCTCTATCTCCAGGTCCCCGGCCTGCTCGTCGCCTGCCCGTCGACCCCGGCCGACGGCAAGGCGCTGCTGAAGGCGGCGATCCGCGACGACAACCCGGTCGTCTTCATCGAGCACGAGAGCCTCTACGGGACGCGCGGCGAGGTCGCCGACGAGGGCGACCAGGTGCTGCGCTTCGGCGAAGCGGCGGTACGGCGGGAGGGCGGCGACGTGACGATCGTCGGCGTGCTGAAGATGGCGCAGGTGGCCGAGCACGCGGCGACCCAGCTGTCGCACGAGCACGGCGTCGAGGCCGAGGTGATCGACCCGCGCACGCTGCGCCCGCTCGACCTCGACACGATCCTCGAGTCGGTGCGGAAGACGAACCACGCCGTGATCGTCGAGGAGGGCTGGCCGCACGGCGGCGTCGGCGCCAACCTGGCGACGCTGATCACCGAGCAGGCCTTCGACGACCTCGACGCGCCGGTGCAGCGGGTGACCGGCGCCGACGTCCACATGCCCTACTCGAGACGGCTGGAGCAGGCGGCGATCCCGCACGAGGAGCACGTCGTGAAGGCGGCGCTGGCGACGCTCGAGGGGTCGCTCTGATGGCCGACGTCGTCATGCCCCGCCTCTCCGACTCGATGGAGGAGGGGACGATCCTGACCTGGCTGAAGCAGGTCGGCGAGGAGGTGGCCGTCGGCGACGAGCTGGTGGAGAT
>JBBDYP010000085.1:0-15952 GCA_040900615.1 Solirubrobacterales bacterium
CCGCCGCGCAGGCGAGCGGGTTGCCGGTGTAGGTGTGGCCGTGGAAGAAGGTGCGCTGCTCCTCCGGCGCCCCGAGGAAGCCCTCGTAGATGCGCTCCGTGGTCAGCGTTGCCGCCAGCGGCAGGTAGCCGCCGGTGATGCCCTTGGCGAGGCACATCAGGTCCGGCGCGACCTGCTCCTGTTCGCAGGCGAACATCGTCCCGGTGCGACCGAAGCCGGTGGCGACCTCGTCGCAGATCAGCAGCACGCCGTGGCGGTCGCAGAGCTGTCGGACCGACCGCAGGTAGCCGTCCGGGTGGGCGATGATCCCGGCCGCGCCCTGGACCAGTGGCTCGACGATCACGGCGGCGACCTCGTCCCCGTGGGCAGCGAGGATCCGCTCGAGGTCGCCAGCGTCGCCCGGCTCGGCCGCGTGGGTGTCGAAGAGGAGCGGCCGGTAGGTGGCGTGGAAGAGGTCGATCCCGCCCACCGAGACCGAGCCGATCGTGTCGCCGTGGTAGGCGTCGCGGAGGTGGACGAAGGAGGTGCGGCGGGCGTGCTCGCCGCCGCGCTGGTGCTGGTACTGGAAGGCGATCTTGATCGCGATCTCGGCGGCGGTGGACCCGGAGTCGGAGTAGAAGACGCGGGAGAGCCCCGGGGGGGCGATGTCGATGAGCCGCGCCGCCAGCTCGGCGGCCCCGGGGTGGGAGAGCCCGAGCATGGTCGAGTGGGCGACCCGGTCGAGCTGGTCGTGGACGGCCCGGTCGATGACGGGGTGCCGATGGCCGTGGACGTTGCACCACAGCGAGGCGGTGCCGTCGATGTAGCGGCGGCCGTCGGTCGCGATCACGTGGGAGCCCTGGGCCCGCTCGATCACGAGCGGCTCTTCCTCGCTCCAGCCCTGCTGCTGGGTGAACGGGTGCCAGAGGTGATCCTGATCGAGCTGCACCGGATCGATCGCCATCC
Organism: Solirubrobacterales bacterium; assembly: GCA_040900615.1. Lineage (GTDB taxonomy): Bacteria > Actinomycetota > Thermoleophilia > Solirubrobacterales > 70-9 > VAYN01. The sequence goes on from JBBDYP010000085.1 coordinate 946, forward strand.
CCCAGGACACTAGACCGGGCGGCGGCCGGATTGGCCGGGGCGGGCCGCCTCCTTGGCGGATTCACAAGGGGCCTGCGTGATATTGCTCACACGAGCAACTATTGCTATTGAAAATAGTTGCTTTGATGAAAACATTGTCGGCATGCAAGCTAGCGATGTGAAGGCGATCGCCGAGAGGGCGGCCGCTGAGGCCGGGCCCGAGGCGCAGGAGACGGCGGCGAGGCTGACCGCTCTGTTCCGCCACCTCTTCCTCTACGACCGCGGCAACCAGCTGCGGGTGATCGAGGAGTCCGGCCTCTCGATGACCCAGTGCAAGGCGCTGCTGGAGCTCGGCGGTCTCGGCCAGCCGGCGGAGACCTGGCAGGTGAGCGACCTGGCCGAGCTGTTCGGCACCTCGGTCCCGTCGATGAGCAGGGCCGTCGACGCCCTCGTCAGGAAGGGCCTGGCGACCCGGATCGAGGACCCCGACGACCGGCGGGTGCGCCAGGTGAGGATCACGGCCACGGGCAAGGAGCTGGTCGAGACGCTGGTCGCCGTCCGGCAGGGCGGGATCGAATCCTTCGCGACGACCCTGAGCGCAGACCAGCGGCGCAAGCTCGACGCCGCCGTCGACTCGCTCATGGACAGGGAGGACATCGCGCAGACCTACCGCCACCTGAAGGGAGTCAATCCCGCTTGACCCGCTACAGCCACCTGATCACCGAGGAGAACCGCAAGTGGTGGACGCTCGGAGCGATGTGCTTCGCGCTGTTCATGATCATGCTCGACAACACGGTCGTGAACGTCGCCCTGCCGTCGATCCAGCGCGACCTCGACGCTTCGATCTCCGGGCTGGAGTGGACCATCAACGGGTACACGCTCTCCTTCGCCGTCCTGCTGGCGACGGGCGGGCGGCTCGGCGACATCTTCGGCCGCCGGCGGATCTTCCTCGGCGGCGTGATCATCTTCGCCCTCTCCTCGGCCACCGCCGGCCTGGCGCCGGACGCGACCTCGCTGGTGGTCAGCCGCATCGTCCAGGGCGTCGGCGCGGCGCTGATGATGCCGGGGACGCTCTCGATCATCACCGACGCCTTCCCGCCGGAGGAGCGCGGCAAGGCGATGGGGACCTGGGCGGGCGTCTCGGCGCTGGCTCTGGCGATCGGCCCGGTCGTGGGCGGCTTCCTCACCGAGCAGGTCAGCTGGCGGGCGATCTTCTACCTCAACATCCCGGTCGCGATCGGCGCCGTGATGGCGACGCTGTTCGCGGTCCGCGAGTCGCGCGACACCTCCGTCGGGCGCGATGTCGACTACGCCGGGGTCGCGGTCCTGACGACCGGCCTGACGGCGCTCATCCTCGCCCTGGTCGAGGGCAACAGCTGGGGCTGGGGATCGACCGAGACCATCGCCCTCTTGGCGCTCGCCGCCATCGCCCTGCCGGTCTTCGTCGCGGTCGAGAACCGGGTCAGCGCGCCGATGGTGCAGTTCGACCTGCTCTCCGATCGCAACTTCCTCGGCGCGGTCGTCGTCGCCCTGATCATCTCCTTCGCGATGCTGGGCGTCTTCTTCTTCCTCGCCCTCTACATGCAGGACATCCTCGGCTACTCGCCGCTTGAGGCTGGGGTCCGCTTCCTGCCCTCGACGCTGATGATCGTCGCCGTCGCCCCGGTGGCGGGGCGGCTCTCGGACCGCTTCGGCCCGCGCTGGCTGATCGGCGCCGGGCTGGTCCTGATCGCCGCCTCGCTGTTCACGTTCAGTCGCATCGCGGTCGACTCTTCCTACGGCGATCTGCTGCCCGGGTTCATGCTCCTCGGCATCGGGATCGCGATGACGATGTCGCCGATGACCAGCGCGGCGATGAACGCGGTCCCGGTGCAGAAAGCCGGGATCGCCTCCGGCGTGCTCTCGATGTTCCGCATGGTCGGCGGCAGCCTCGGCGTCGCCGTGACCGGGGCGATCTTCCAGGGCCTCGTCCACTCGCGGCTCGACACGCTGCTCGCCGGGACCGGCATCCCGGCCTCCGCGCGCTCCGAAGTGGCGGACCAGCTCGGCAGCGGCTCGGCGACCGGCGCGCTGAAGGGGCTCGACCCGACCCAGGCAAAGCAGGCGGCGAACGCCGGCGCGGAGGCGTTCGTCTACGCGCTCGGCCACGCGATGGCCGTCTGCGGCGTGGTCGCCCTCGTGGGCGCCGTCATCGGCGTGCTCGCGATCCGCGCCAAGGCCAGGCCGACGACGGTCGAGGCCGCCGAGGCGTCGGTCAACCCGGGCGGCTCCGCGGTCGCGGCGCGGGAGACGGTGGCGGCGGGCAAGTCGGCCTCCTGAGCTCCCATCGACGCTGATCCTGCTGCCACCATCCGAGGGCAAGTCCGTGCCCACGGCGGGCGAGCCGGTCGACCTCGGGTCGCTGGCATGCGCGGACATGCTCGAGGAGCGGCGCGCCGCTCTGCTCGACGCGCTCGAGAGCCTGATGGGCCTGCCGCGCGATCGCCATCGCCCTCTGGGGCGTCCTGCGCCCGCAGGACCGCATCCCCTACTACCGCCTCTCGGCCAAGCCGACCCCGAGGCCGCCGCGTCGATCGCGGCCGACGCCGGCTTCGAGGTCGAGCTCGCCGTCGGCAACCTCGACGTCATCGTCCCTGCCTAACGGCCCGCCGACGGGACGATTTCCTCTCTATATCAGTGGAAATCGGCCCATCGGCAGGGGAGTTCGGGCCATGATGCGGGGTCGGAGAGGTCCAATGGGGGGAGGGTCTGGACATCGGCTCGGCCGAGGGCGGCGATCGTGTCGCGGTTGGACTGCTCGATCTCGGTTGGCCGCTCGGGCCAGGGGGTGAGGACGACCGTCGCGACCTCGAGGCCGGCGGCGCGCGCGGCCTCGATCGTCAGCAGGGTGAGGTTGATCGTGCCGAGCCTGGGCGAGGCGGCGATGACAAGCGGGTAGCCGAGGTCGCGCGCGAGGTCGCGGACGAGGTAGTCCGGCGCCAGCGGGACCAGCAGGCCGCCGACCCCCTCGCAGACGAGCGTCTCGGCGCCGGCCGCAGCCGCCGCCGCGGCCTCGAGCAGCCGCCCGGGGTCGATCTCCTCGCCCGCCATCGCCGCCGCGAGGTGGGGCGAGGCGGGAGGCCCGTATCGGTAAGGCGCAATCTCCTCGTCGCTCTGCTCCGACCCGGCCGCCAGCCGCAGCAGCTCATGGTCGGCAAGCCGATGGGCCGAAATGTCGTCCTCAGCGCGACTTATCGGCCCGTCGGCGGGCTGTTCGTCGAGGCCGGTGACGGCGGGCTTGAAGACGGCGACGCGGTGGCCGGCGGCGGCCAGGGTGTGGGCGATGACGGCGGCGACGACCGTCTTGCCGACCTCGGTCCCGGTACCGGTGACGAAGACTCCGGCGGGGGGATCGGTCATCGGGCCCGGTGGCTAGGCGACCGGGGCGGTCGCGGGGGAGGGCGACGCCAGGCCGATCTCGCGGGCCGCTGCGCCGACCGTCTTCGCGGCCCGCTCCAGCTCTTCGGTGCTGTGCGTGGACATCACCGTGAAGCGCAGGCGCGAGGTGCCCTCGGGGACCGTCGGCGGCCGGATTCCCTGGGCGAAGACGCCCCCTTCGAGGGCGCGCTCGCAGAGGTCCATGGTCAGCTTCGCCTCGCCGATCTCGACCGGCAGGATCTGCGTCTCGGAGGTCCCCACGGCGAGCCCCTCGGACGCGAGAGCGTCCCGCAGCGTCGCCGCGTTGGCCTGCAGGCGGTCGACCCGCTGGGGTTCGGAGCGCAGCAGCTCCAGGGCCGCGCCGGCGGCGCCGACGGCGGGGGGCGGCGGTGCGGTGGAGAAGATGAAGGGGCGGGCGGTGTTGACGAGGTAGTCGACGGTCTCCGAGCCGGCGCAGACGTAGGCGCCGTAGGCGCCGAGGGCCTTGCCGAGGGTGCCGACGACGAGGTCGACCTCGTCGCCGAGGCCGGCGGCGGAGACCGCGCCGCGGCCGCCGGGGCCGATCGCCCCGGTCGCGTGGGCCTCGTCGACCATCAGCCGGCAGCCGTGGCGGCGCGCCAGCTCCACCAGGCCCGCCAGCGGCGCCACGTCGCCGTCCATCGAGAAGACGCCGTCGCTGACGATCAGCGCGCCGCGGCCCTCGGCCTGGCGCAGGCCCCAGGCCAGGTGGTCGAGGTCGTTGTGACGGTAGACGAAGGTCTCGGCACGGGAGAGGCGGCAGCCGTCGACGATGCTGGCGTGGTTCAGCTCGTCGGAGAAGACGACCTCTCCCTCGCCCGCCAGCGCCGCGATCGCGCCGGTGTTGGCGAGGTATCCCGAGCCGAAGAGGAGCGCCGATTCGTATCCCTTGAACTCGGCCAGTCGCGACTCCAGCTGCCGGTGCGGCTCCATGTTGCCGGAGATCAGCCGTGATGCGCCCGCGCCCGCGCCCCAGCGCATCGCCGCCTCGGCGGCGGCCTCGCGAACCCGCGGGTGGTCGGCCAGGCCGAGGTAGTTGTTGGAGCAGAGCAGGAGCACCGGTTGGCCGGCGAGCATCACCTGCGGGCCCTGGGGGCCGTCGATCAGGCGCAGCCGCCGGTACAGCCCCCGGTCGCGGAGCTCCTGCAGCCGCTCCGCGACGTCGGTCACGCCGCGGTCGGGTAGGACGGCACCTGCTTGGACTTCTTCACCACCCGCAGCTGGGTCGAGGGGTCCCAGAAGTTGGCCTCGTCCTGGTGGTCGATCAGTTCGTCGATCGGCGTCGCGGGGGCCTCGCCCTCGAGCCAGCCGGAGCGGTTGTCCGGCCGCGGGTTGGAGCCGTTGTCGGGCTGGCGGGCGACGTTCAGCCCGAGCTCCTCGAACATCGCCCGGTCTTCGGCGGGCTCGGCGCCGAGGGTGGTGAGGAAGTTCCCCATCATCACCCCGTTGAGACCGGCTTTGACGGCCAGCCCGTGCAGCTCGCCGAGGTTCTCGACGCGGCCGCCGCAGAGGCGGAAGAGGGCGCTGGGGATGATCAGCCGGAAGATCGCGATCCACTTGACGACCTCCCACGGGTCCATCACCTCGCGGTCGCCGAACTTGGTTCCCTGCTTCGGGATCAGCAGGTTGATCGGGACCGAGGTCGGGTTGATCTCCGAGAGCTCGAAGGCCATCTCGACCCGCTGCTCGGGGGTCTCGCCGAGGTTGAGGATGCCGCCGACGCAGGTCTCCAACCCGGCCTCCTTGACCGCCTGGATCGTCCGCAGGCGGCCCTCGTAGCGCACGGTCGAGGAGACCTCCGGGTAGTAGGAGCGCGCCGACTCGACGTTGTGGTGGACCCGCTGGATGCCCGCCTCGCGCAGCGCCTTCGCGCGCTCGGCCGACATGTGGCCGATCGAGGCGCAGCGCTTCAGGTTCGTCTGCTCGGAGACCATGCGGGCGCCCTCGAGGATCTTCTCGAAGTCCCGTTTGGAGAGCCCCTGGCCCTGGGTGACCATGCAGAAGCGGTGCGCGCCGGCGGCCTCCGCGGCCCTCGCGTGCTCGAGGATCTGCTCGGGCTCCATCATCGCGTGCATCGGGGTGTCGGCCTCGGCGTAGCGCGACTGGGCGCAGAAGCCGCAATCCTCGGCGCAGCCGCCCGACTTCGCGTTGACGAGCGAGCACATGTCGGTGGAATCGCCGAAGTTCTCGCGACGGACCTCCCAGGCGCGTTCGACCAGGTCACCGATCTCGTCGTGGTCGGTCAGCAGCCCGTAGGCGAGAGCCTCTTCGGAGGAAATCAGTGATGGCATCGCAGTCTCTTTCCGGGGGTGGATTGCCAGCAAGGCTAGGTATTTGACCGGACATCGGGTCGATCCGCAAACAGGCCGGGGGCGGGGGTCGTAGCATCGAACGAATGCAGAGAGCGAGAGCGCGCAGACGACGGCTGGCCCTGGGTACCCTGGTCGGCCTGGCGGCCGCGGCGTTCGCCTTCGGGGCGGCGCTGGGCGACGGCCGGGCGCCGCGGGAAGACGTCGCCAGCACCCTGCCGCTGCGCCAGCTCGCGGGGGAGCGGATCGTCGTCGGCCTCAGTGGCGTCGATGTCCCGCCGCCGCTGCGTGCCGCGATCCACGCCGGCAGGGTCTCGGGAGTGATCCTCTTCGCCGCCAACTTCCCCAGCCGCGCCGCCGGCCGCAGCCTGATCGAGCGCCTGCAGGCGATTCGCCGGCCGGCGGCCCTGCGCGATCCGCTGCTGGTCATGGTCGACCAGGAGGGCGGGCTGGTGAAGAGGATCGGCGGCGCTCCCAGCGCCTCGGCCCGGCAGATGGGCGCTCGCGGCGCCGCCTTCAGCCGCGAGCAGGGCCGGCGCACCGCGCGCAACCTGCGCGACGTCGGCGTCAACGTCGACTTGGCGCCCGTCCTCGACATCGCCCGGCCCGGCGGCACGATCGCCGAGACCGAACGCGGCTTCGGCGCCACCGCGAAGCGCGTAACCGCGACCGCGATCCCGTTCGCCGAAGGCCTCCAGCGCGGCGGCGTCGCCGCCACCGCCAAGCACTTCCCGGGCCTCGGAGCGGCCGAGGAAAACACTGACTTCGCGGTTCAGCGCGTCGATCTCTCCAGGCAGCGGCTGCAGGAGGTCGACGAGGCTCCCTACCGCGCCTTTGTCGCGATGGACGGCGACATCGTGATGCTCGGCACGGCGATCTACCCGGCGTTCTCGAACACGCCGGCCGCGTTCACCCGCTCGATCGCGACCGGCGAGCTGCGCGGCCGGATCGGATTCGAGGGGGTGTCGATCACCGACGCCCTCAACACCGTCGCGGTGCGGTCCTTTGGCGGCCCGGCGAAGGCGGGCGTGGCGGCTGCCAGGGCCGGCGTCGACCTGCTCCTGTTCAGCGATCTGGCGCCGGCCGAACGCGCCCGCAGGGCGTTGGTCACCAAGCTCCGGGCTGCGGCGCTGGACCGCGACGAGTTCGAGGCATCGGCCCAGCGGGTGCTCGACCTCCGCGCCGGGCTGCCGCGCCGCTAGATCGTCTCCGCGGCGTCCTCGCTGACCGCCATCGGGTCGAAGACGCGGACATTGTTGCGGCCGCTGTCCTTTGCCGCGTACATCGCCGTGTCCGCCTCGGAGACGACCGAGGCGAAGCTGATTCGTGCGCCGTCGCCGAACATTGCCACCCCGACGCTGGCGGTGACCGGCTCGACGCCGTCGTGTTCGGGCTCGTGCTCGCGAATCGCCTCGGCGATCGCTTCGGCGACCACCCGCGCCTCTGCCGGGCTGCAGCGCGGCAGCACGACGGCGAACTCGTCGCCGCCGAGCCGGGCCAGCGTGTCGCTCTCGCGCGTGCGCCTGCGCAGGACGCCGGCGATCTCCTCGATCAGGCGGTCGCCGGCGGGGTGGCCGTGGGTGTCGTTGACGTGCTTGAAGTTGTCGAGGTCGAGCATCAGCATCGCCCCGGTGGTGCGCTCGCGCCGGCTGCGCGCCATCGCCGCCCGCAGGTCTTCCTCGAAGCGGCGGCGGTTCTTCAGCCCGGTCAGCGCGTCCTGGCTCGCCTCGCGCTCCAGCTGCTCCATCCGTTCGTTGCGGCTCCAGATCAGGATCAGGGAGCCGAGCAGGGCGGCGAGCGAGATGCCGACCACGGCAAGCAGCAGCGGCAGGCTGACATCCGGGCGGTTGGGATCGCTGACCACGAGCAGCCAGACTTGGTCGGCGATGTGGATCCTGGCGCGGGCGGGATCCTCCAGCGCCCCCCTGTCCCCGACCACCGAGCCGCGTTCGACCCGCACCTGCACCTCGACCGGGTCGGGCACCGAGGAGACCGCCGTCTGGGCGAGGTCGCTGACGCGGAAGGCGCCGGCGGCGAAGCCGATCAGGGCGGCACGGCGCTGCGCCACCGTCGCGGTCGGGGCGCCGTCGCGGTAGACCGGCCGGTAGACGTTGATGCCGAGGCCGCCGATCAGCAGCCGCACCGGCTGCGTCGCGACCGGCTCGCCGCTGTCGCGGGCGCGGCGCAGGAAGGGCGCTCGTTCAGGGTCGGAGCCGAGGTCGTAGCCGACCGGGGCGGCGCCGCCAAGGGCGCTGACGGCGTAGGTGATCGGGTAGTACACGGGCCGGTCCCGGGCCGTACGCGGGCCATCTGGAGTCGGTTCGGCGATCGGCACCCCGTTTCGCCGTTCGTAGGCGCCCCGCTCGGAGCCCGGTACGCGCTGCAGGAAGGCGGTGCCGCTCAGCGCCCCCTCGTCCAGCAGCGGCCCGGCGACGACCTCGAACTGGTGCTCGGTGAAGTCCCCCTCCGCCTGGAAGAAGGCCGCCGCGCTGGCCAGCTGCCCGACCGAGAGCGCGACCACGGCCTCTGCCTGCCGGGCCGACCGGACCGCCTCGTCGCGCTGCATCTGATGGAAGTCGGCGCGGTCGTCGGAGTAGACGATCAGCGCCGAGACCACCGATCCGGCGGCGATGAGGATCACGGCGGAGAGACCGATCCAGAAGCGAAGTCGCATGCGGGCATTGTCGGCCGTTATGGGCTCGGCATTGAGCCTGGGAAGAGCCATGCGCCGGGAGGATCCTCAGGCGCCCGGGACGGCGGCGAGCGACTCCCAGAGATAGAGGGAGGCGAGGCTGCGATGCGGGCGCCACGGCTCGCCGATCTCGACCACCCTTTGCGGGGACGGCATCTGCTCGAGCGCGTACTCGATCTGCACCGCCTTGCGGATGCCGAGGTCGCCGCCGGAGAGGACGTCAGGTCGCTCCAGGTGGAAGATCAGGAACATCTCGGCCGTCCACTGCCCGAGCCCGCGCACCGCGACTATCTCGGCGATCACCTCCTCGTCGCCGAGCTGGTCGAGCCGGTCCAGCTCGAGCTCGCCGTCGAGGACGTGGGTGGCGAGGTCGCGGATGTACTCGACCTTGCGTCCCGACAGCCCGGCGCCGCGCAGGTCGGCTTCGCTTGCTTCCAGCAGCTGCTCGGGCGAGGGAGTCGTTCCGTCGAAGAGGTCGAGGACGCGCAGGTAGATCGTCCGCGCCGCTTTGGTCGAGAGCTGCTGGCCGACGATCGCCCGCAGCAGCGCCCCATAGGCGTCGGCCGGCCGCTCCTCGCTGCGCCGCCGCAGCCGCGTCGCCAGGTCGATCGTCCCCACCCGCTCGATCAGCTCCGCCATCGTCGGGTCGGCGGCGGCGAGGGTGGCGCTGGCAGCTTTGGCGCTCACCGCCCGGTCCACTCGGGCCGCCGCTTCTCGGCGAATGCCCGGATGCCCTCGCGGAAGTCCTCGGAGGCGAAGCAGGACTCGCGCAGGGCGAGCAGCCCGGCCTCCTGCTGATCGCTGAGGACGGGGCAGGCGTTGAGCAGGTCGATCGCGTGCTTGTTGCCCCGCATCGAGAGCGGCGCGTTGGCGGCGATCGCGGCGGCCAGCTGGACGGCTTCGTGGCCGAGGCGGTCGTCGCTGACGACTTCGTTGACCAGCCCGAACCGCTCGGCGCGCTCGGCGTCGAGGTTGCGGCCGGTCAGGAACAGCTCCTTGGTGCGCGCCGGCCCGACCGTGTCGAGGAACTTGCGCAGGCCGGTGTGGCCGTAGATCAGCCCCAGCTTCGCCGGCGGCATTCCCAGCTGCGCCCCGGAGGCGCAGATCCGCAGGTCGCAGGTGATCGCCAGCTCCAGGCCGCCGCCGAGGCAGTGGCCGTTGATCGCCGCCACGGTCGGCCAGGGGTGGCCCGAGAGCGCCTCCATCGCGGCGTGGAAGGGGTGGGCGACGAGCGCCTCGGCATCGCGCTCGAAGGTCTCCTCGGAGATCGAGGTGATGTCGTAGCCGGCGCAGAAGACGGGCGGCGCCCCGGTGACGAGGACGCAGCGGGTCTCGATCCCGCGGTCGAGCCGCGGCAGCGTCTCGGCCAGCGCGTCGAGGATCTCGTGGTCGAGAGCGTTGCGGCGCTCCGGGTTGGAGATGCGGAGCCGGGCGACCGCCTCGGCGGGCCGGTCGAGGAGGAGCTTGCCGCCGGCGAGCCGTTCGGTCACGGGGCCTCTACTCCAGCACTACGAGGACGTCGCCTTCGCTGACCGACTGGCCCTCCTCGCAGCGGATCTCCTTCACGGTCCCGTCGTCTTCGGCCTCGACGGGGATCTCCATCTTCATCGACTCGAGGATGGCGACGGTGTCGCCGTCGGAGACCTCGTCCCCGACCGCCACCTCGATTTTCCAGACGTTCCCGGTGATGTGAGCCTCGATGTCTGCCATGGCGCGGGACAATAGCCGTGAATGCGGCCGGTGGAACCAGAGGTGGCGGGGGCGGACGACGGCCTCGCGGCGATCGTCGCCGCGCACAACGAGGCCGACCGGGTGGGCGAGACCGTGGCGGCGCTGCGCCGGGCATTTCCCGCCGCCGCGATCTGGGTCGCCGACGACGCCTCCGGCGACGGGACCGCCGAGGTGGCGATGGCCGCCGGCGCCCAGGTGGTCAGCCGGGGGCGGCCGCACGGCAAGGGCGGGAACGTCACCGCCGCGGCGGAGGCGGCGCTGAGCGCCGAGCCGGCGCCGCGGCTGGTCCTTCTCTGCGACGGTGACCTCGGCGCCTCGGCGGAGCAACTGGGGCCGCTGGTGGAGGCGGTCGAGCGGGGCGAGTGCGACCTCGCCGTCGCCTCCTTCGCACGCCGGGTGGGCGGCGGCTTCGGCCTCGCCCTCGGCTTCGCCCACTGGGCCATCCGCCGGCTCTGCGGGACCGAGGCCGAGGCGCCGATCTCCGGGCAGCGGGCGCTGCGGGTGGAGACGCTGCGCGCCTGCCTCCCGTTCGCCGCCGGCTTCGGCATGGAGGTGGGGATGACCGTCGACGCGGTGCGGGCCGGCTTCCGGCTCGGCGAGTACGAGCTGGACCTCGAGCACCGGGCGAGCGGTCGCACCCTCGGCGGCTTCCTTCATCGGGCGGCGCAGCTGCGCGACTTCCTGCGCGTGTATCTATCCCGCATGCGAACCGGGCGCAGGGCGGCATGATCCTCGCGATCGACCAGGGCACCACCGGGACCACCTGCCTCGTCTTCGACGCGGCGGGCCGGATCGCCGGGCGCGCCTACTCGGAGTTCCAGCAGCACTTCCCGCGGCCCGGCTGGGTCGAGCACGACGCCAACGAGATCTGGGAGGTGACGCGGCGCGTCGCGGCGGAGGCGATCGCCGCCGCCGGGATCGAGGGTGCGGACCTGGACGCGATCGGGATCACCAACCAGCGCGAGACCGTGGTCGCCTGGGACCCCGTGAGCGGCGAGCCGCTCCACCGGGCGCTGGTCTGGCAGGACCGTCGGACCGCGGAGCGCTGCGACGAGCTGCGGGCGGCGGGCCACGAGCCGCTGGTGCGGGAGCGCACGGGGCTGACGATCGACCCCTACTTCTCGGCGACCAAGATCGAGTGGCTGCTGGGCAACGCCGAGGGGGCCGAGCGGGCGGTCTTCGGCACCGTCGACTCCTGGCTTCTCTTCAAGCTGACCGGCCGCCACGTCACCGACTACTCCAACGCCTCGCGGACGATGCTGTTCGACATCCGACGCCTCGCCTGGGACGCGGAGCTGTGCGAGCTGATCGGGATCGAGCCGGGCCGGCTGCCGGAGCCGCTGCCATCGGCCCACGTCTTCGGCACCACCTCCGAGTTCGGCGGCGAGGTGCCGGTGGCCGGCGTCGCCGGCGATCAACAGGCGGCGCTGTTCGGCCAGGCCTGCCACCGGCACGGCATGGCCAAGAACACCTACGGCACCGGCAGCTTCGTCCTCCTCAACACCGGCCCCGAGGCCCCCGCTCCCCCCGAAGGCCTCCTCACCACGGTCGCCTGGGCCCTCCCGACCGCCGGCCGACGGGACGATATGTCCGGAATATCGAGACATTTCGGCCCATCGGCCGCTGAGGCTGAGGTGACGTATGCGCTGGAGGCCTCGATCTTCGTTACGGGGGCGGCGGTGCAGTGGCTGCGGGACGGGTTGGGGATCATCGAGCAGGCGGCGGAGACGGAGGCGCTGGCGGCGTCGCTGGACTCCAACGACGGCGTCTACTTCGTCCCCGCCCTGACCGGGCTCGGCTCGCCGCACTGGGATCCTTACGCGCGGGGGACGATCGTCGGGCTCACCCGCGGCAGCGGGCGGGCGCAGCTGGCGCGGGCGGCGCTGGAGGCGATCGCCTACCAGACGGTCGACGCGGTGCGCGCCCAGGAGGCCGCCTCGGGCGAGCACCTCGAGGTTCTGAAGGCCGACGGGGGCGCCGTCGTCAACGCCTGGCTGATGCAGTTCCAGGCCGACGTCCTCGGTGCCCCGGTCGTCGTGCCGGAGATCGCCGAGACGACCGCGCTCGGCGCCGCCTACCTCGCCGGGATCGCCACCGGCACCTGGACCCGCGAGCAGGTGGAGGAGATGTGGCGCGAGGCCGCGCGCTACGAACCGCGGATGGAGGCCGGGCAGCGTGAGTCGCTGCTGAGCGGCTGGTGGCGGGCGCTGGAGCGCTCGCGGGACTGGGCGCGGCCGGCCGGGGACGATGGCTGAGGCGCCTCGTCCCGCCATTCGGCGGGTTCGGACCCGCCCGCGTAACTGCCCCGGTGAGAGAGGGTAGGCACCAACGCCGGCCACCACCCGGCTCTCGTATGGCGGACATGAAGCCACAGGTCTACAAGGACCCGCGCCCGGCGGAGTACTTCACGCAGTTCCACACGGCGGCCCGCAAGGGCGTCGGCTGGACCTACACGTTCGCGCGGACCCTGGTGACGCTGCCGACGCTCCTGATCTACCGGGTGAAGGCAATCGGGGTCGAGAACGTGCCGCGGAGCGGCCCGCTCGTCCTCGCCCCCAACCATTTCAGCCAGATGGACCACTTCTTCGTCGGCCTCTACCTGCGGCGGAAGATCCGCTTCATGGCGAAATCGCAGCTGTTCGGCCCGCCGCTGCTGACCTACATCTACAAGCACGGCGGCGTCTTCCCGATCCGCCGCGGCCACCGGGACGAGGAGGCGTTCAAGACCGCCTACACGATCCTCGACCAGGGGGAGATGCTGCTGGTCTACGCTGAGGGCGGCCGCTCGCGCTCGGGGGAGATGGGGGAGCCGAAACCGGGGATCGGACGGATCGCGCTGGAGTCCGGCGCGCCGATCGTCCCGGTCGCGATCCACGGCTCGGCCCGGGTGCGCGGCTGGAAGCGGATGCGCTTCCCCAAGGTGACGGTCGAGTTCGGAGAGCCGATGACCTTCCCGGTGGAGAAGGCTCCCGGCCGCGAGCGCCAGCTGGAGGCGGCGACGGAGGTCTTCGGCCGGGTGCGGGACCTGTACGCCGGGCTGGCTACTCGTAGCGGGAGCCGATTTGGGCGTAGAAGCCCGGATCGTGCCCGGGCGTGATCACGGAGTCGGGGAACTGACCGTGGAACAGCCGCAGCTCCTGCAGTGAGCGGCGGAAGTTGTGCGAGTCGAAGGGGCGCGGCGGCAGCGGCGCCTCACCCTCGAGCTGGGCGCGCATGTACATCGCGTCGCCGCCGATGATGAAGTCGCGGCTGGCGAGGTGGGCGATCACGGACATGTGGCCGGCGCTGTGGCCGGGCGTGAAGGCGAGCCGGACCGAGCCGTCGCCGAAGAGGTCGAAGGTGCGGCCGAAGCTGGCGTAGGAGTCGATCCCGGCGCGGTCGAAGTCGATCGTGCGGTAGTCGAAGGCGAAGTCGAAGTGCTGGCGGCGGTAGCCGTTGAGGACCGGGTGGGGACCGACCGCCGCCGCCTCCCACTCGGTCGCGCTGACGACGAAGGTGGAGTTGGGGAACTCGGAGATCGCCGAGGTGTGGTCGAGGTGCATGTGGGTCATCACCACGATCGGGACCTCACCGGGGTCGAGGCCGCGCCCGCGCAGCTGCGCCGGCACGTCTTCGCCGGCCTCCAGTGACGGCTTGCCGATGCGGTTCCCGAGGCCCCCGAAGTTCTGCTTGCCATCGGTGGCGATCGACGGGTGCAGGCCGGTGTCGACGAGGATCGCGCCGGCGCTGGGGTGGCGGATCAGGAAAGCGGGGACCGGAACCGTCAACGGGGGGTTGCCGCTGAGCAGCGCCCGCAGCAGCTTCAGCTTCTCCATGCGACCGCCCGGGCGTTCCATCAGCGAGCGCGACCACTCGACGTGGCCGGCGATGAGCGGCTCGACCGTGACGGTGGCGCCCTGCGTCCCGCCGGCCAGCGGCTCGTGCAGCGGTTTCGCCTCGACGTGAACCTTCATGGTTTGTGACATTACCTGCGAACAGGTCGCCTATAGGCTTGTTCCGGGATGGCTGAAAGCTCGCATTCGCAGGTGTTCAGGGACGGTTTGCTCGACGGCCTGGTGTGCGCCGTCTCCGGCGCCGGCAGCGGCCTCGGGCGCGAGATCGCGCTTGAGCTGGCGCGTCTCGGCGCCGTCGTCGTCGGCTGCGGCCGCCGCCCCGAGCCGCTGCGGGAGACCGCCGAGCTGGCCGCCGGCCTGCCGGGGAGCTTCGAGTCCGAGCAGCTCGACATCCGCGAGGAGGAGCCGGTCGAGCGCTTCGTCGACGGCGTCCTCGAGCGCCACGGCCGCCTCGACGTCCTCGTCAACAACGCCGGCGGGCAGTTCCTCGCCCCGGCCGAGTCGATCTCGCCCAAGGGCTTTCGCACCGTCATTGACCTCAACGTCCACGGCACCTGGCTGATGACCCACGCGGCGGCAACCAAGGCCTTCATCCCGCAGGGCGGTGGCAAGGTGCTGAGCGTCACCCTCTCCCCCCACAACGGGATGCCCGGCATGGTCCACTCCGGCGCCGCCCGCGCCGCAGTCGAGAACATGATGCGGACGCTGGCGATCGAGTGGGCGCGGTTCGGGATCACCACCTGCTCCCTGGCAGCCGGGCAGTTCGCGACGGAGACCTTCGTGACCAAGTACCCGCAGGCGATCGTCGACCACGTCGCGCACTCGATACCCCTCGGCCGCACCGGCAGGCCCGAGGAGATGGCCTGGCTGGTCGCCTACCTGGCCTGCCCGGCAGGCGATTTCATCTCCGGGACGACGATCACGATCGACGGCGCCCGCGACGACTGGCTCGGTCCCTGGCCCCCGCAGTCGATCACCACCGAGGGCGGCGCCCCGGTCTCCGAGGAGCGCCGCTAGCGGCGCTCCTC
>JBBDYP010000086.1:0-1081 GCA_040900615.1 Solirubrobacterales bacterium
CGATCCCGGTCAGGCCCTCGAGCCGGCGCAGCAGCGCCAGCGCCGCCTTCGGGTTCGGCACGGCGGCGACGTAGTGGGGCACCGCCGCCCAGAGCGAGGCGGAATCGATCCCGGCCTGCCGGCAGAGGTCGTGAACGACGCCGACGATCCCGGTCGGGCCCTCGTAGTTGGATCGCTCCAGGTCCAGCTCGTCGACCAGTTCCTGGCTGGAGGCGAGGCCGGTGATCGGGACCGGCAGGGTGTGCGAGACCTCGGCGATCAGCGCCCCGAGGGTGATCACGAGCTCGACCCCCAGCGTCTCGGCGGCGGTCGCGATCGTCTCCGAGAAGGTCCGCCAGCGCAGGTTCGGCTCGGTGCCGTCGAGGAGGACCAGATCGCGATCCGCGGTCGGCACCAGGGCGGCGATCAGGTTGTTCTCGGGCCAGTCGATCCGCCGCGCCTGACCTTCGGCCATGCTGATCGTCGGCCGCGTCGCCTGGAAGTCGAAATAGTCCTCGGGGTCGACCTTGGCGATCAGCTCCGAGTCGAACGAGGTGGCAATCGAGGCCAGCGCCGTGGAGGCGGCAGCCGCGGCATCGTTCCAGCCGCGAAAGGCGCAGACCAACACCGGAGAACGCAGGTGCGGCAGGTCGCCTTCCCAGGTGAGCGAGTCCACGCTCTGAGCGTAGACGATGGGCGCCACCGCACCGTAGAGAGGCGGAGCTATCGCGCTTCTGGCGGGAGCTGCTCGTGCCAGCGCCGGACCTGCTCCAGCTGGGCTGCCAGCGAGAGGAGGAGGGCCTCGCCATCCGCCGGGGCGACCAGCTGGGCGCCGATCGGAAGGCCCGTGGCGGTGAAGCCGGCGGGGACGCTGATCGCCGGCCAGCCGACGACGTTCCAGGGCCAGGCGAACGGGCAGGCGGCGCTGGCGGCGGTGCTGGTCCCCCAGTAGCCGCGATCGCGGAGATGATCGACCGGAGGGGGTGGCTCCGCCGTGGTCGGGGTGAGGACGAGGTCGGCCCGATCGAAGATCGCCCCCATGCGACGCCGGAACGACGGCTCGGCGGCGCGCGCCGCGCCGCCGCGCCCGCCCCCGCACCCC
>JBBDYP010000086.1:1091-15861 GCA_040900615.1 Solirubrobacterales bacterium
GGGGGGGGCCCCGCGCCGCGCTCAGGGGCGCGCCCCTGAGCAGCCGGCCGATCCGCGCGTGGGTGAGCGTCCGCGGTTCGAGCTGGGAGCGATCGACCTCGCGCTCGCGCAGCCAGGCCTCGACGGCCGACATCCCGCGCGGGACCAGCGCCGCGCCGACGAGCCCGTCCTTGCGGTCGGTGGGCCTAAAAGTCGCCATATACGCGACCTTCCGGCCCGTCGGCGGCGGTTTGCGCGACGATGCGGCCGCCGGGCGCAGCCGCAGGGACTCCTTGATCACCGCGTCGAGGTAGGCCGTGTCCCCCGCCCGGTGTTCCGCCAGCAGGTGGTCGAGCACGATCGGGTGGCGAACCAGGCGCTCCAGGGTCCAGCTCAGCGCCGTCGCGGTCGTCTCGTGGCCGGCCAGCAGCAGGGTCATCAGCTCGTCGCGCAGCTCGAGGTCGGTCAGCGACTGGCCCTCATCGTCGCGGGCGGCGAGCAGCAGCGAGAGGACATCCTCGTGGCCGCCGTCGCCGGGCTCGGCGCGGCGGGCGGCGAGCTCCTCGTAGACGACGCGGTCGGCTTCGGCGACCAGGGTCTTGAAGCGGCCCCAAGGACTGAGCCGGTGCGGGTCTTCGGAGCTGGTCACCTGCAGGGCGAAGAGGCGCGGCTGGCTGGCGGTGGCGTCGAGCAGGCGCCGCAGCGGCGCACCGACGCTCTCCACCCGCTCCTCGCCGTTGATGCCGAAGACGGTGCGAAGGATCACCTCCAGGGTGATCGCCTGCATCGAGGGCCCGACAGCGAAGGAGCGCCCGCGCGGCCAGGCCGCGACTTGGCGCTCGGCCACCTTGCGCATCGTCTCCGCGTAGGCCTGCATCCACTCGCCGTGGAAGGGCGGTGGCAGCAGGCGGCGCTGGCGCAGATGCTCGCGGCCGCCGAGCAGCAGGACCGAACGGTCGCCGAGCAGCGGCTGCGGCATCGACGGCCCCGGCGGCAGGGCGGGCGAGGTGGCCTGGGCGCGAGGCGCCGCGGGGCTATTGACCGTCAGTTCAATAACGCTGGGATTTCTGGCAGCTATTGAATTGACGGTCAATAGCGGTTAGCCTGCGGCCGTGCAGCTGGGCAAGAGATGCAGGCTGAGCACCGATGCCCGGCGGGAGCAGTTGCTGCGCTCCGGGGTCGAGCTGCTGTCCGAGCGGCCCTATGACGAGGTCTCGATCGAGGAGATCGCGAGGACGGCCGGAGTCTCCAAGGGACTCCTCTACCACTACTTCCCGACCAAGCGGGACTTCCTGATCGCCGCGATCGAGCGCGGGCAGGAGGAGCTGGCGGAGCTGACCGCGCCCGACCCCGACCTCCCCCCCGCCGAGCAGCTCGGCGCCAGCCTCGACCGCTTCCTCGACTTCGTCGAGGAACACGAAGCCGCCTACTCGGCGATCTTCCGCAGTCGCGGCGGCGGCGACCTCGAGATCCAGGCGGCGCTGGAGGCAGGCCGGCAGCAGCGGATGGACGCGCTGATCGAGTCCCTCGCCGATTGGGACGCGGCGCCGGCGAGCGTCGAGCGCACCCCCACCCTGGAGACCGCGGTGCAGGGCTGGTTCTTCTTCGTCGAAGGGTCGGTGCTGCGTTGGCTCGAGCGCCGCGACATCGAGCGGGCCGAGCTGCGCGAGCTGCTGGGGCTGGCGCTGATCGGGTCGCTGCAGGCGGCCGAGGCGGTGAGCGGCGGCGCTGTTAGCGCGCCCGCGCCGCCCGAACCAGGGCGCCGCCGAGGCGCGACCAGAGCGGGTAGAGCATGAACAGCGACAGCGCCGCGAGGTGGCGCCGGGGCGTGATTGCGGCCTCCTCGACCGGGGCGAGGCCCGAGGCGAGCATGAACTCGCGGCCGGAGCGGGCGCCGAAGGGTCGCCAGATCAGCCCCAGCCCGGGCGCGTTCGCGTACAGCGCCAGCGAGACCGCGACGAAGACCGCGGCGACGCCGGCCTGGCGGCGGCGGGCGGTCCGCTGGTCCTCCGTGACCGCCTCGATCGCGGCGCCGGAGGCGACGAGCAGTGGCGGGTCGATGACGAAGCTCATGGCCGGGTCAATCTAGTGGCGACGCCGGGATCGACGCTGGCCGGGTTCGTCTCGGCGCTGCTGCCGCCGGAGGCCGGCGGTCCGGATCCCGACCGCGTGGCGGCGGTGGCGCGGCGAATGATCGGGCGGATGCCGGCGACCTCGCAGGCCGGGTTGGCCGCGGCGCTTGCCGGGCTCGAGGCGCTGGCGCTGGCCAGCGGCGGGCGGCGCCTCGGCTCGCTGCCGCCCGAGCGGCGCCAGGCGGTGCTGGCGCGGGCGATACGGCTGGGCGGTCCGGCCCTGGACGCCGTCAAGTCGATCGCGATGCTGGCCAGCGGCGCCGACGCCTACGCGGCGGAGATCGCCGCCGTCGCCTCCACCCACGAGCCCTCACGCCCCGACCCGGAACTGGACCTCGTCCCCGCCGCCGAGTGGCCGCCGCGCTCGCGTTGCGACGCGGTCGTCATCGGCTCCGGGGCCGGGGGCGCCTTCGCCGCCCGGGCGCTGGCCCGGGCCGGGCTGGACACCGTGATCGTCGAGGAAGGCGAGCACTGGGGCGCCGAGCGCATCCGTGCCACCCACCCGATGGAGCGGTTCGCCGGCATCTACCGCGACGGCGGCACGACGATGGCGTTCGGCGACCCGCCGATCGCGCTGCCGATGGGGCGAGCCGTCGGCGGCACCACCGTGATCAACTCCGGCACCTGTTACCGACCGCCGCTCGCGGTCGCCGGCGCCTGGCACCAGCGCCACGGTTTCGCCCTCGCCGAGCCCGGCGCGCTCGACGAGCGGCTGGCCGACGTCGAGGAGACGATCGGTGTCGCCCCGGCCTCGCTCGACGTGCTCGGCCGCAACGGCGAGCTGGCACTGGCGGGCGCAGCGGCGCTGGGCTGGGAGAGCGCCCCCCTGCGCCGCAACGCCACCGGCTGCCGCGGCGCCTGCCAGTGCGCGATCGGCTGCCCCAACAACGCCAAGGGCGGGGTCCATTTGAACGCGCTGCCCCAGGCCTGCGAGGCGGGGGCGCGGATCGTCGCCGGCCTGCACGTGAGCCGGGTGCTGGTCGAGGATGGGCGCGCCGCAGGGATCGAGGCGCAGCGGGCGGACGGGACCGCTGTGCGGATCGCGGCCCCGATCGTGGTGGTGGCCGCCGGCGCGATTCCCACGCCGCCGCTGCTGCGACGCAGCGGGCTCGGCGGCCACCCGCGGGTCGGACGCGGCCTCTCGATCCACCCGGCCCTCGGAGTGACGGCGAGCTTCGAGGAGGAGGTCGTGCCCTGGCGCGGGGTGATGCAGAGCGTCGGGATCGAGCAGCTGCACGAGCGCGACGGGATCCTGATCGAGGCCACGTCCACCCCGCCCGGCATGGGCGCCGTCTCGGCACCCGGCTACGGCGCGCACCTGGCGCGCCGGCTCCAGCGCGCGTCCCATACGGCGACCCTCGGCGCGATGATCGGCGACGCCCCCGCGGGGCGCGTCCTCGGCCGGCGTGCGCCGCTGGTCGCCTATCGCCTCACCGGCGCGGACCGCCAGCGTTTGGTCCGCGCGGTCGGGGCGATGGCGCGGGTGCTGCTCGCCGCCGGGGCCCGCGAGGTCGAGCTCGGCGGCGGCGCCCCGGCCGTGCGGACCGCGGGAGAGATCGAGGCCGCGGTCGAGCACGTCGACCTGCGCCGCCTGCGCCTCGCCGCCTTTCACCCCACCGGCACCGTGGCGGCCGGTGCCGACCCGTCCCGCCACCCGGTCGACCCGCACGGCCGCCTGCGCGGCATCGAGGGCGTCTGGTTGGCTGACGGCTCAATCCTTCCCAGCTGCCCTTCCGTCAACCCCCAGGTCTCGATCATGGCCCTGGCGGCCGGAGTGGGCGAGGCGGCGGCGGGTCGAGCGAGTTGAGCCAAGGGGACCCGGTCAGAAGACCGTCCCTACCGGCCTGACGCATTTGCCCGGCGGATCAGCTGCGCCGCCATGAACAGCGCCAGCGCCGCGAAGGAGAGCTGCAGCGCCCGCTGGGAGACGTTGTTGGCGACGCCGACGCCGATCAGGACGCCGACCGGTGAGAGGACGCCGATGATTATCGCCTCCCGGACCTTGACGTTGCCGTAGCCGTTCTGGCGGATCGCGCCGACCAGGGCGACGATCACGATCATCAGCAGCGAGGTCGACTCCGCCTCGACCTGGCTGAGGCTGAGGAAGACCGCCAACGCCGGGACGAAGAGGACACCGCCGCCAACGCCGACCAGGCCCCCGGCGAGGCCGCCGGCGACGGCGATCAGGACCGCGAGGACCTCGTTCATTTGAGGATCAGCTCGATCGCGATCGCGATCAGGAGCGCTGCGAAGAGGTAGGAGACCGCGCGCTGTGGGATCCGCTGCTGGATCGCGGTGCCGATGACGACGCCGCCGACGGCCGGGATCGCGAGCAGCACGCCGGTGAGGACGTGGACGTTGCCGTAGATGCCCCCCTGGGCGAGCGCGCCGAGCGCGCCGATGAGGACGATCGCGGCGAGGCTGGTGCCGGTCGCGAGCCGCTCGCCGTAGCCGAACCAGAAGATCAGGAGCGGCACGATCACGGTGCCCCCGCCGACCCCGAAAAGCCCGCTGAAGGCGCCCGCCACGGTGCCTATCGCCGCCAGCTTCCAGGTCTGATTGGAGCGCAACGTGCCGGCGGTCGACATGCGGCGATACTAGATGCCGTGTCTCGCGAATCTGAGACGGGGGAAGGCGTCTGGGCCGACCTGCTCGGGTCGCTGCGAGCCGATCCCGCCCGGACGGCGATCCTCACCGACGTCGACGGGACCCTGGCCCCGATCGCCGAACGCGCCGAGCAGGCCGCCGTGCCGGCGGCCGCGCGCGAGGCGCTGGCGGCGCTGAGCGAGCGCTACGGCATCGTCGGCTGCGTCTCCGGGCGCCAGGCGACGGAGGCGCGGAGGCTGGTCGGGCTCGACGGCATCGCCTACGCCGGCAACCACGGGCTGGAGCTGCTGCTGCCCGGCGACGAGGCGGCGCGGCTGGACCCGTCCATCGCCGGGCGCGAGCGGGAGGCGGCCGACTTCATCGCCGCGGTCGACGGCGGCCGGTTCGACGCCGCGGGGCTGCGGCTGGAGGACAAGGGGGCGATCCAGGCCCTGCACTGGCGCGGCGCCGACGATGAGGCCCGAGCCGAGAGCCGGGCGCACGAGATCGCGATCGCCGCCGGCCAGGCCGGACTGGAACCGCGCTGGGGCCGCAAGGTGCTCGAGCTGCGCCCCGCGGGAGGGGGCGGCAAGGACGCCGCGGTCGCCTCGCTGCTCGCCAGCGACGGCGTCGATCGCGCCGTGTACGCCGGTGATGACCGCACCGACCTCGACGCCTTCAGACGCCTGCGCCAACTGCGCGACGGTGGCGATCTGACGGCGGCGATCTGCGTCGGCATCGTCTCCTCCGAGGCTCCGGCGGAGCTGGCCGAGGAGTCCGATCTGACGGTCGACGGACCACCGGACTGGCTGCGCATCCTCGAATGGCTGGCCGAGTAGCGCACTGATGCCCTACACCGACCTGCTCCGAGTCACCGTCTTCCTCACCGGCGCCGAGGCGACCGCACTGGGCGCGATCAGCGCCCTCGCCGCCAACCGCGACAACGACACGACGATGATCCTGGTCGCGGCTGCCTGGTGGCTGGTCTCGCTCGCGATCGGCGTCTACCTGGGGCGCCCATCCCGCGCCGCCGAGGACATGCGCGACCCCCTCGCCCGCGCCCGCACCGCGACCTCCCTGCCGCCGGACACCCCCGCCCGGATCGCCCTCGGCCGGCTCTGGCCGATCGTCGCGACCGCCATCCTCGCCGGGGGGCTCGGCGTCTTCTTCCCCGGCGTCGCCGTGGTCGGCGCCGGCTACGCGCTGATCGTCTCCCTCGCCTGGCACACCCGCGAGGCCGCCGTCCTCGGCATCGAGCACCGCGACGGCGTCAAGTTCTACGTCGTCCCCAACTCGGCCCTGAAACCGATTGAGCTGGTGCGCACCCCCGGGCTTCGATCAGACCGCCTGCGGGCCTGAAGAGGGACCGATACCCCTCCTCACTCAACTTGCTCGGGTGAGGCGGGGTATCGTTCCCTCTACCGCCTGAGCAGCTTCTTGAAGTCCGCCCAGCCGCGCGTGTTGGCGACGTCGGCGGCGGTCAGCCAGGCGCGGCGGGCGGTGGCGACGCCGTAGACCATGTGGTCGAGGGTGTCGACGCCATGGGCGTCGGTGGTGATGACGATGGTGACGCCGGCGTCCGCGGCGAGGCGGGCGTGGCGGTCGGAGAGGTCGCGGCGGTTGGGATTGCCGTTGATCTCGAGCATGGTGCCGGTGCGCGCGGCCGCCTCGGCCACCGCCTCGACGTCGATGCCGTAGGGCTCGCGGCGGCCGATCAGGCGCCCGGTGAGGTGACCGATGCAGTGGACCCGCGGATTCTCGATCGCGGCCAGAACGCGCTCGGTCATCTCCTGTTCGGAGATCGCGAAGGAGGTGTGGACGCTGGCCACCACCCAGTCCAGGGCCTCGACCAGATCGTCTGGATAGTCGAGCGAGCCGTCGAGGCCGATGTTCACCTCCGAGCCGGCGAGGAGACGGAAGCCGCGTTTGCCCTTGTTCCACTCGCGGATCTCCTCGATCCGCCGCCAGAGTCGCTCGTCGGTGACGTGGTCGCCGAAGCCGTGGCTGGCGGAGTGGTCGGTGATCGCCATGTAGGCGTAGCCGCGCGCCCGCGCCGCCTCGGCCATCTCCTCGAGGGTGTTGCGCCCGTCGGAGAGGGTGGTGTGGACGTGAAGGTCGCCGCGGACGTCCTCGGGCGCGATCAGGTCCGGCAGCCTGCCCTCCCGCGCCGCCGCCAGCTCGCCGCGGCCCTCCCGCAGCTCCGGCTCGATGTAGGCGTAGCCGAGCCGCTCGTAGACGGCCTCCTCGGTCTCGCACAGCTCCACCTTCCCGCTACCTGTGTCGGTGATGCCGTGCTCGGAGACCGAGAGCCCGCGCGCCACCGCTTCTTCGCGCAGCTGCACGTTGTGGGCCTTGGAGCCGGTGAAGTGCTGGAGCAGGTTGCCGAAGGCGGCCGGCGGGACGATCCGCAGGTCGACGGAGACTCCGTTGTGGGTCTGGCAACGCACGCCGTTGGGACCCGGGTTGCCGGCGGTGGCGATCAGCGGGTGGGAGGCGAGATGCTCGGCCAGCGCCTGCGGCTCCTCGGCGGTGGCGATCAGGTCGATGTCCTTGCAGGTCTCGGCCCAGCGCCTGACCGAGCCGGCGACCTCGACCCGGTTGGCGGCCGGGTGCTCGCGCAGCGCCGCCGCCAGCTCGGCGGCGATCGGGCGGACCATCGAGAGCAGGAGGCGGCCGGTTCCCTCGCCCGGCTCGCCAAGCCGCTCGATCGCCGCCAGCACGTTCTCCTCCGCCTTCGGGCCGAGGCCCTTGACCCCGCGAACCTGCTGCGCTTCCGCTGCCGCCTTCAGATCCTCGATGGAGGAGATGCCGAGCTCGTCCCAGAGCCGCCGCGCGGTTTTCGCGCCCAGCCCGGGCACGCGCGTCACCTCGATCAGCGTCGGCGGGAACTTCGCCTTCAGCTTCGCGGCGGCGGGGATCTCCCCGGTCTCCAGCAGGGCGGCGATCTTTTCCGCCAGCGTCTTGCCGACCCCGGGTATCTCGGTCGCGCGCCGGGCGGTCGCCAGCTCCGCCACCGAGACCGGGCTCTCGCGAATCGCCTTCGCCGCGGTGCTGTAGGCAATCACCCTGTACTTGACCGCGCCGTCGAGCTCGTAGAGGACCCCCAGCTCTTCCAGCGCGGCGGCGATTTCGGCGTTGGTCATAGCATCGACAGAATGCCTGACGCGTGGCTAGTCCTGCCGACCTACAACGAGGCCGAGAACATCGAGGCCTTCGTCGAAGCCGCGCGGGCGAAGCTGCCCGCCTCGGCGCAGGTGCTGATCGTCGACGACAGCTCGCCTGACGGAACCGGTGAGATCGCCGACCGGCTGGCCGGGCGCCACGAGAACGTCAGCGCCCTGCACCGCCATCGCAAGGAAGGTCTCGGCCCCGCCTACATCGCCGGCTTCCGCCGCGCCCTCGCCGCCGGAGCCGGGCTGGTGCTGGAGATGGACTCCGACTTCTCGCACGACCCCGCCTACCTGCCGAGGATGCTGGCGGAGGCCGAGCGCGCGGACGTCGTCCTCGGGTCGCGCTACGTCCCGGGCGGCGGGATCAGCGACTGGGGACCGCTGCGCAAGGCGATCAGTCGCTCCGGCAGCGCCTATGCGAGGTTGGTGCTCGGGGTCCGCGTGCGGGACCTGACCGGCGGCTTCAAGTGCTTCCGGCGCGAGGTCCTGGAGACGATCGACCTCGATGCGGTCCAGGCCAGGGGCTACGCCTTCCAGGTCGAGATGACCTACCGGGCGATCCAGTGCGGCTTCAAGGTCGTCGAGGTGCCGATCGTCTTCCGCGACCGCCGGGCCGGCTCGTCGAAGATGGACCGCTCGATCGTCGCCGAGGCGGTCTGGCAGGTGCCCCGGCTTCGTTTCGGCCGCCGGCAGGTGCGAAATACCCGAACCGCCCCTCGACCCGGACGCTATACTTTCTGAAGTATTGAGCTGGCGAAGACCTCGATTCCGGGAGACCGATATCCAGTGACTGGCAAATTGACGGACGTAACCGACGCAACCTTCAAAGCGGATGTCCTCGACGCCGACGGACCCGTGCTCGTCGACTTCTGGGCCCCCTGGTGCGGCCCGTGCCGAGTCGTCCACCCGGTCCTCGAGGAGATCGACAGCGAGCGCGACGACCTCAAGATCGTCAGCATCAACGTCGACGAGAACCAGCAGACCGCAGCTCAGTACGAAGTCCTCTCGATCCCGACCATGATCCTCTTCAAGGACGGCGCGATCGCCAAGAAAGTGGTCGGTGCGATGCCGAAGCGGCGTCTCGAGGCCGAGCTGGAGCCGGCGCTCGCCTAGGGAGGTCGCCGGCGCCGCTCCCGAGCACTGCTGGGTGAAGTTCTCCGACTCGCCGAAGACCGACTTCGTCATCGGCGAGCCGGCCGAGTAGGCACCCGGCCGCAACTCAGAGAAGTTCCGCTTCCCGCAGGCCCGTCTCGATCCACGGGCTGAGGGTGCGCGCAAAGGTAGCGGTGAGGTGGCTTTTGTCGCGGAAGACGAGGGCGTCGCCGATCACCGCGCGGCAGAGGTCCGCGGGGCAGATCTCCGCAGTGAGGTCGATCAGGTGGGCACCGGGGGTCGTCCTGGCGGCGCGGACGTCGAAGTCCTTGTTCGGGTCGCGGACGCGGCGGAAGGCGCAGGCACCGAGGTTCTGAAGATCCTCGGAGACGCAGCTCGGGACGTCGCTGGCCGAGACCGGCGTGTCGCGGATAACCGCCGTGCGCAGCCCGGCGCGGGCGATCCGCCTCAGCGTCGTGACGTAGCCGGCCTCCATCGCGCTCGCCCCCGCGGGCCCGCTCAGCTCGGCGCCGTCGGCGTCGTAGGGCGTGTAGGCGGTGTCGCCGCTCATCACCACCATCGCGCGGCGGCCGCTCGCTTCGATCCGCTGCAGCGAGTCCTCCCGCCAGGCGTCGCACTGCGAGTACTCGCGGTCGGCGATCATGCTGCGGATCGGCACTTCTCCCGGCGTGCATTCGGCCTTGGTCAGGGCGATCAGGCGCCAGTGATGGTCTTCCGCCAGCTTCTCGAGGGCCGAGAAGTACTGCATCGCGTGGGAGTCGCCGAAGAGGATCAGCGTGCGACCGCCGTTCGGGTCGCCGTAGAGGCAGCGGTTGGAGTTCGTCCCGTCGATCCCGACCAGGCAGCCGTCGTAGAAGGCGTGGGAGCGGTCGGCGCGAGCCCGCAGTGGGTTCGGGCGTACGGCGTCCGCGCGCTCCTGTGGGGTGCGCTGTTCGGCCAGGGCGAGAGCGCCCCTGACCTCGCTGGCGGGCGCGGTCTTGAGCACCGGCTGCAGGTCGGTCAGCATGACGCCGCTGCCGACTGCGAGCGCCATGCAGCCGAAGCCGAGGGCAAGGGCGCGGTTCGGACGGCGAAGGAGGGCCTTGGAGCGGCGAACCGGGTCCTCGATCCAGTGGTGGGTCAGCGCCGTCGGGATCCAGGAGACGGCGACGGCGGCGAGGCCGGCGGCGACCGAGAGTGGCCCCCAGATGGCCGCCGCGAAGACGAGCGCCGGCCAGTGCCACAGATACCAGGAGTAGGAGATCCGCCCGACGTAGCGGACCGGAGGCAAGGAGAGGAGTCCGGCGGCGGCGCCCCTGTCCCTGGCGTGGATCGAGGAGCCGGCGAGGATCAGGGCGGCGGTGCCGAGGGTGGGGACGAGCGCGGCCGACCCCGGGAACGGGGTGCTCGCGTCGAAGGCAAAGCTGGCGAAGACGATCGCGCCCAGTCCGGCCCAGCCGATCGCCGCCGCCATCATCCGAGGAATCCGCACCACCCCGAGCAGAGCGAGCGCCGCTCCCAGGGCCAGCTCCCAGGCGCGCCCGAAGGTCGAGAAGTAGGCGGAGGCCGGCTGGTCGTCGGTGAGCTGGATCCCGAGTGCCAGCGAGCCCGCGAGGACGACCGCAAGCGTCACCCAGAGCGCGGGACGGACCGAGTGCCCGCGGCGGCGCCAGAGCCAGGTGACCGCCAGCATCAGGGTCGGCCAGACGAGGTAGAACTGCTCCTCGATCGCCAGCGACCAGAGGTGCAGGACCGGGCTCGGTTCGATGTCCTGGGCGAAGTAGTCGACCGACTGCGCGGCGAAGTGCCAGTTGGCGGTGTAGAGGGCGGAGCTGACGATGTCGCCGGAGACTTCGACCGCGCGCACGGGCGAGAGCAGCAGCAGCGAGAGGACGCCGACCGCGGCGAGGAGGACCGCCGAGAGCGGCAACAGCCGTTTGGCCCGCCGGGCGTAGAAGCGGCGCAGGGAGATGCCGCCGGTCCCCTCGACCTCGGTGAGCAGGAGACGGGTGATGAGGAAGCCGGAGATGACGAAGAAGACGTCGACCCCGACGTAGCCGCCGGCGGCGAAGGGGATGCCGGCATGACAGAGCAGGACGGCGCCGATCGCGATGGCGCGCAGCCCCTCGATGTCGGGGCGGAAACCGCGCTTTGACGCCGGCTCTATTCCTGACTTCATCACTCGACTTTAGACAACGGTGTCTTTTCTGGCTGCGGCCCTGGCCTGGAGGCTGGCGGTCCGCGCCAGCCACTGCATCGCCCTGCCGATCAGGTAGGGCCGCTCCCGCTCGGTCGTGTGGCCGCCGGGGACGGTCCAGAGGTGCACCCGCTCGAACTTGGCGGCGAAGGCTTCGTTCATCGCCGGCGGGACGACCCGGTCGCCACGGCCCTGGTAGATGAGGAGCGGGCTCTTGGCCGGGCGTCGCACGGGCGAGAGGCGATAGCGGGCCGCTGGGCCGAGATCGATCTCTTCGTAGTAGTCGGGACCGTAGGCTTCCAGCGGCCATTCCCAGCCGGCGAGGTCGGAGACCGGCGCCTTGGCGACGGCGGCGGCGACGAGACCGTCTCCGGAGAGGAGGGCGGCGAGGGTCCCGCCGGCCGAGGATCCGTAGGCGTAGACGCGTTCGGGCCCGAACTTCTCCCGCAGCCTCCTCGCTTCCGCCCGCGCACTGAGGACGGCTGCCGGCATGTCGTCGAGGGGGTAGCTGACGAAGTGCGGCACGAACCCGGCCGCCCTCGCCCGCTGCACGGTCGCGGGCTCGAAGAACGGGTCCTCGTAGAGGAAGGAGCCGCCGTGGAAGAGCAGCAGCTGCGGCTTCGGGCCCTTCGGTTCCTGCGGCTGGCGCTCCGGCGCCAGCGCCGCCGACGCGGCCGCCGGCGCGGCGAGCGAAAGCAGCAGGACAGCGGCTATGAGAAGGGCCGCGGGGCCGCGGCGGGATGTCGACTGGCGCTCGATACCTCAGTAACCCTGACGCATCGCCGGGGTCGTGCTCCGGATTCAGACGCGGCGAACGCCGATTGCCAGCTCGCGGCCGTCGATCCTGGCGCTGGCGCCATCGCCGCCCTCGGCATAGGAGACCGAGGTCGCCAGCACCTCTCCCGCCAGGTAGTCCTGGTGGGCGCGGGCGGCCTCGATCAGGTCGGCGTCGCCGCCGAGGATCAGCTCGATCCGGTCGGTGATCTCCAGGCCGGCCTCTTTGCGGGCGATCTGGACGGCGTGCACGATCTCGCGGGCGAGGCCCTCACGGCGCAGCTCCTCGTCGAGCTCGAGCTGGAGCGCGACGGCGTGGCCTGCCTCGGCTTCGACCTCGTAGCCCTCCAGCGGCTGCAGCGCGAGGGTGACGTCGTCGGGCCCGAGGGTGTGATCGACGCCGTCGATCGCGATGCCGATCTCCCCGCCCTCGGCGAGCACGCTGGCGACATGGGAGGCGTCGAGCGCCTCGACCGCCGCCGCCACCTGCGGCATCCGGTTGCCGAACCGGGGCCCGAGGGCGCGGTAGTTCGGCTTCGCGGTGTAGCTGACCAGCTCCGCCTCGTCGCTGACGAAGTCCAGCTCCTTGACGTTGAGCTCGGCGGTGACGAGGTCGGCGCGGGCCTCGATCGCCTCCCGCTCGGCATCGTTGGCGACGATCACGGCCCGGCGCAGCGGCTGGCGCACCTTCGCCTTGGCCCGGGCGCGAGCGGCGCGGCCGAGCTCGACCGTCAGCCGCACCGCCTCCATCCCCGCCTCCAGCTCCGGGTCGGCGAGGGCCGCGTCGACCTCGGGGAAGTCGCGCAGGTGGACTGAGTCCGGAAGCTGTTCTGTCTGCCCCAGGGTGCCGCCGGCGAGGTTGAGGTGGATCTCGTCGGCGAGGAAGGGGGTGAAGGGCGCCAGCAGGGCGACCGTCTCCAGCAGGCAGTGGCGCAGGGTCGCGAAGGCGGCGCGGTCGCCTTCCCAGAAGCGGCGCCGCGAGAGTCGCACGTACCAGTTCGAGAGCTCCTCGACGTAGGCGGCGATCGCCCGCCCGGCGGCGGTGCAGTCGTAGGCGTCCATCCGCTCGCGGACCGTGGCCACCGTTGCCTGCAGCCGGGAGAGCGCCCAGCGATCGAGGTCGTTCTCATCGCGTGGTTCCTTTTGCACCTCAGGGGTCGAAAAGGAACCGCGCGATGAGGCGGTCGCGGCCGCGAAGTCGATCGGGCCCAGGTTCTCGGCGTTCGCGTAGAGGACCCAGAACGAGTAGGTGTTCCAGAGGGTGAGCAGGAACTGGCGCACCGACTCGCCGACGGTGTCGACCGAGAACCGGTAACCGGCCCAGGGCTGCTGGGACGTCAGGTAGTACCAGCGAAACGCGTCGGCGCCGTGGGCGGAGATCACGTCCCAGGGGTCGACCACGTTGCCACGGCTCTTCGACATCTTCTGCCCCTTGGGGTCGAGGATCAGCCCGAGGCAGACGCAGTTGCGGAAGCTCGAGGTGTCGAAGAGCAGGGTCGACTCGGCCAGCAGCGTGTAGAACCAGCCGCGGGTCTGGTCCTGGGCCTCGCAGATGTAGTCGGCGGGAAAGCGCTCCTCGAACAGCTCCTCGTTCTCGAACGGGTAGTGGAACTGCGCGAACGGCATCGCGCCGCTGTCGTACCAGGTGTCGATCACCGACTCGACGCGCCGCATCTCGCCGCCGCACTTCTCGCACTCGACCGCCACCTCGTCGATGTAGGGGCGGTGGAGGTCGTCGGGGACCTCGCCCTTCGCGCGCTCGCCGAGCTCGGCCACCGAGCCGGCGCAGAAGCGCCCGTCGCAGTCCTCGCCCGAGCACTCCCAGATCGGCAGGGGCGTGCCCCAGTAGCGGTCGCGCGAGAGCGCCCAGTCGACGTTGCCCTCCAGCCATTTGCCGAAGCGCCCGTGCTTGACGTGCTCGGGGTGCCAGCCGATCGTCTCGTTGTTGGCGAGCAGCTCGTCGCGGGCCTGCGAGGTGGCGATGTACCAGCTCGACTTGGCGTAGTAGAGGAGCGGCGTGCCGCAGCGCCAGCAGTGTGGGTAGGAGTGCTCGTAGGCCTGCTCGCGGAAGAGCAGCCTGCGCCTGTCGAGATCGGCGATCAGATCGGCGCTCACCGCGGGGTCCTTGACGAAGCGGCCCTCGAAGCCGATCACCCGCTGGTCGAACTTGCCGTCGAGCCCGACCGGGTTGTAGAGGGTGCCATGCTCGGTCGGGTCGAAGATCCCGTTCTCGGCGGCGACGGCGTAGTCGTCTTCGCCGAAGGCGGGTGCGATGTGGACCAGCCCGGTGCCGTCCTCGGTCGTGACGAAGGCGCCCGCGAGCACCGGGAAGCCTCCGGACGGGCGATCGTTCAAGTTGAAGACCGGTCCCTCGTAGTGGCGGCCGACCAGCTCGGAGCCCGGGAACCGGGAGAGGACCTCGATCCCCTCCCCGAGCACCTTCTCGACCAGCGGCTCGGCCAGGATCAGGATCTCGCCCTCGACGTTGGCCCGCACGTACGTCACGTCCGGGGCGACCGCGACCGCCTCGTTTCCCGGCAGGGTCCAGGGGGTCGTCGTCCAGACCAGCAGCGACTCCCCGGCGTCGTCGCCGTCCGCGGGGAGCAGCGGGAAGCGCACGTAGATGGAGGGGTCCTCGACGTCCTTGTAGCCCTGCGCCACCTCGTGCGAGGAGAGCGCGGTGCCGCAGCGCGGGCAGTAGGGAACGACCTTGTGGCCCTCGTAGAGGCGGCCGTCGTCCCAGAGTTTGCGCAGCGACCACCAGACCGACTCGATGTAGGAGTCCTCGAGGGTGACGTAGGGGTCGTCGAGGTCGATCCAGAAGCCGATCCGCTCGGTCA
>JBBDYP010000087.1:0-41604 GCA_040900615.1 Solirubrobacterales bacterium
GGCCAGCATCGTGTCGCTGCCGACGCCGGTGGCGCGGAAGCGGAAGGCGCCGGTCTGGTTGACCGTCGCCCCGATCACCGTGTCGCCGGCCTCCTTCGTCACCGGCAGCGACTCGCCGGTGACCATCGACTCGTCGAGCGTCGAGCGTCCCTCGACGACCTCGCCATCCACCGGCACCTTCTCCCCCGGCCGCACGGCGACGACGTCCCCCGGCCGCACGTCCTCGACCGCGACCTCCACCTCCTCGGAGCCGCGGAGGACGCGGGCCGTCTTCGCCCGCAGGCCGAGCAGCTTGCGGATCGCCTCCCCGGTGCCGGCCTTGGCCCGGACCTCGATCAGCCGGCCGAGCAGGATCAGGGTGATGATCGTGCCCACCGCCTCGTAGTAGACGTCGCGCAGGTCGCTCGGCAGCAGGCCCGGGAAGAGGGTGACGAAGAGGCTGTAGCCGAAGGCGGCGGCGGTGCCGACGGCGATCAGGGTGTTCATGTCGGCGCTGCGGTGGGAGAGGCTGAGCCAGCCGGTGCGGTGGATCGGCCAGCCGGCGTAGAGCATCACCGGGGCGATCAGCGCCAGCTGCACCCAGTGGTCCATCAGGAGCTCGGGCACCCAGGTCGCGCCGAACACATCGGAGGCCATCGCCGCGACGAAGACCGGCGCGGTGATGACGGCGCCGAGGAGGACGCGGCGGCTGAGGTCGGCGATCTCCTCTCGCCGGGCGGCCGCCTCGACGTCCTCGCCGTCCGCGGAGGTGCCCGCGTCTTCCTCGAGCAGCTCGTAGCCGGCGTCGGCGATCGCCCGCCGCAGGCGCCCGACCTCCACGTGCGCGGGGTCGTAGTCGACCGTGACCCGCTCGGTCGCCATGTTGACCGCGGCGCGGTCGACGCCGGGCAGGTCGAGCAGGGCGCGCTCGATCTTGGCGACGCAGGAGGCGCAGCTGACCCCGCCGGGCCGCAGGGCAAGTTCCGCCTCGGCCGGCTCGGCGACCTCGCGGCGGGGGCCGACGCCCACCGCCTCGGCCACCTCTGCGCCGACGGCTCCGCTCGCCTCCGTCGCGCCGTTGCCGTTGCCGCCGGCGCCGCCGGCGGGCTCGACTATGAGCGTCCCGTGGACCATGTTCATGCCGCAGGCGAAGCCGAACTCGCCGCTGCGGTCGGGGGTGAACTCGACCTCGGTGCGGGCGAAGGGGGCGAGCGAGCGGGTCACCCCGAGGTCGGGGAAGACGACGCGGGAGGTGCAGTCCCCCGCCTCCTGGCGGTCGAAGACAAGGCGCAACGGAATGCCCTCCCGGACGCGGATCAGGTTCGGCGAGTAGCCGCCCTTGACGGTGATCTCCACCTCCTGGCGACCGGAGCGCACCTCCGCCCCGCGCGCCGTTCGCGCTCCGAAGAAGAACCAGGCCAGGCCCGCGATCGCCGCGGCGCCCGCAAGCGTGACGAGGACCTCAGCCATCTCGCCTCACCGACCCAGCAGGCGCCCGACCGCGCCCATCAGCTCGTCGACCTGCTCGTCGGGATCAGCCGGGGTGCCACCGTCTCCCAGCATGCAGACCCGAGCGTGACCGTCGAGCAGCCCGAGCGAGATCTTGTCCAGAGCCGCCTGCACGGCGCTGATCTGGGTGAGGACGTCGATGCAGTAGCGATCCTCCTCGACCATCCTCGCCACACCCCGAACCTGGCCCTCGACCCTGGACAGACGATTGAGGAGCTGCTCCCTGCTGGCGGTGTAGCCGCGGGTCGGATTCTCGGTCGCCATGCGTGGCAATATACCCTCTGGGGGTATCAATGTCAAGTCCGCGCCGCTCTTTTCGGAGTTACCCGGATACAGCGGACGGCAGGCGCGGGAGACTGAGGCGATCGACTCCGATTCGGATGGAGGTCTGGACGATGGTGAGCTTCAGCAACCTCGGGCGGTACTGGCTGCTCGTCTCCGCGATCGCACTGGTCGCGATCACAGCGGCGAGCCCCGCCAGGTCCCCCGGCGCCCAGGCCAAGCTCGGGGTCCCCTTCGACAGCCGGCACTTCATCGCCGCGATCCAGGATGCCTCGGTTCCCCAGCTCGGGGAGATCGACGACCACCTCTTCGCCCTCGCCGGCGGCAACGGAAGGCTCGTCTGGCGCCCCGGCACGTCCCGCAAGCAGCTCGCGGTGGTCTCGGTGATGACCGCCGACACCTACCGCAGCTTCTACAAGTCGGGCTCCGGGACGACGCCGCCGGAAGCGCCGATCGCCTGGGTGACGCTGGCGCCGGAGCTGGCGCAATGGTGCAAGCACCTGCGCCAGGCGATCCGGGAAAACGACGTCGCCCTGCGGCGCCGGATCCTGCAGCGGCTCGGCCTCTCGCCGACCACGCCCTACGAAAAGGTGGTCGAGCTGTGGGTCGACCGCTCCAAGGTCTTCCGCCCCTGTCCCGATCCGGCCGTGGCGGACCGCAGCTGCGGGCTGGAAATGGAGGGCACCCCGAAGGTCAAGGGCATCGCCGACTTCCCGGCTTTCTTCGCCTCCCTCTACGTCGGGGCCTACGGCACCGAAGGCGCGCCCTGGACGCGCCTCGGCTACACCTACGACTGGGGCGGCCGCAGCGAGGTCGGCGCCAGCGAGTACATGCTGACGACCAACACCCACTACGACGTCCGCTCGGCGGCAAGCGTGGCGGACTACTGCCGCTGGCGAGGATTGGGCCGGGCGCGACGCCAACCAGCTCGAGCACGAGGCTGAGCGACTCGACCCGCAGGGCGCGCGGAGTTAGGCCGCGTCGTAGCTGGCCGGCAGGGACACGAGCGAGCGGGAGAGGAGGGTCGGGCGCCAGCTCAGGCTGGCGCCGCTCTCGAGGCGCAGGTTCGGCAGGCGCCGCAGAAGCCGCGGGATCGCGATCTGGCCCTCGAGCCGCGCCAGCGGCGCCCCGAGGCAGTAGTGCGGCCCGAGCCCGAAGCCGATCTGCTGGTTCGGCTTGCGTCCGATGTCGAGCACGTCGGGATCGTCGAAGCGGGCGGGATCGCGGTTGGCGGCGGCGAGGACGAGGAAGACGCGATCGCCGGCTTGGATCGACCGGTCGCGGAGGTCGAGCGGCTCGGCGGCCACCCGCACGCTGAGCCGCGTCGGGCCGTCGAACCGCATCAGCTCCTCGACGGCCGGCTCGGCGAGGGACGGGTCGGCGAGCAGGCGGTCCTTCTGATCCGGATGGCGGAGCAGGGCGAGCACCCCGCTGCCGAGCAGGTTCGTCGTCGTCTCGTGGCCGCCGAAGAGGAGCAGCGTGCACATCGCCAGCAGCTCGTTGCGGGAGAGCGCGTCGCCGTCCTCGGTCCTGACCCGCACGAGATGGTCGAGCAGCGTCTCGTCGCCATGGTCGGCGCTGGCCTCGATCAGCCCCTCGAAGTACTCGACCAGCTCCGTCATCCCGGATTCGGCGCGGTCGTGGCGGTCGGGGTCGTCGACCGCCCCGAACACCAGGGAGGAGATGTCGGAGGACCATCCTTTGAAGCGATCGCGATCGGCGCTCGGGACTCCGAGCATCTCCGCGATCACGATCGCCGGCAGGGGGTAGGCGAACGCCGCGACGAAGTCCACCGGCCCCGAGCTGGGGAGGTCGTCGATCAGATCGTCCGTTATCGCGGCGATCTGGTCTCGCATCCGGGCCACGACGCGCGGGGTGAACGCCCGGCTGACCAGCCGCCGCAGGCGCCGGTGGCCCTCGCCGTCCTTGAAGGTCATCCAGTCGGCGAGCACGGACACCATCGCGATCAGCTGCGCCGGGGCTTCGCGCTCCCGCAGGCGCCTCAGCATCGGGGTCATGCGGTCGGAGCTGAGCCGCCGGTCGGTGTGGGCCGCCGCGCAGTCGTCGTGCCTGGTGATCAGCCAGGCCCGGTGGCGGGCGCTCCAGCGCACGGGGTCGGCCTCGCGCAGCGCGGCGAAGGTCGGGAACGGATCCGCGACCGCCTCCGGCCGCAGCAGGTCGTCCAGCTCCTCCAGCTCAGCCACCGAGCACCGCCACGACCGCCGCGTTGCCGTCGACGCCGGAGGCGCCGCCGCCCATCGTCTCGACCACCCCGAGGCGGGCGCCGGGCACCTGCCGCGCCCCGGCCTCGCCGCGCAGCTGCCATACGACCTCGGCGACCTGCGCCGTCCCGGTCGCGCCGAGCGGATGGCCGCGGGAGAGCAGGCCGCCGGAGGCGTTCACGGGCTGCTCGCCGCCGATCGCCGTCCGCCCGCTCTCGACCAGCTCCCCGCCACCGCCCTCGGCGGCCAGGCCGAGGGCCTCGGTCGTGACGATCTCCCCGATCGTGAAGGCGTCGTGCACCTCGAAGACGTCGACGTCCGCCGGCCCGACCGCCGCGGCCTCGTAGGCCTCGGCGCTGACGGACCGCACGAGCTCGTAGCCCCAGGCGTGGTCGGTCCGGTAATCCCAAAGCCCGCCGGAGTTGAGGCAGCAGGAGCGGACCGGGACGTCCCGGCCGGCGCCCCGCGGCCTGCCGACGACGACCGCGGCCGCGGCGTCGGAGATCGGGCAGCACTGCAGCAGCGTCAGCGGGTCGGCGATCGGCCGCGAGGCGAGCACCTCCTCCACCGTCAGCGCCCCGCCGTACTGGGCCCGGGGATTGCCCTGCGCGTGCCCGTGGTTCTTCACCGACACCTGCGCGAGCTGCTCCATCGTCACCCAGCCATTGGCCAGGTAGCGGCTGGCGGACATCGCGTAGAGGCTGGGAAGGGCCATGCCGCTGGCTCCCTCGGCGTCGGTCAGCTCGGGGACGATGGCGCCGGAGAAGTGGGAGGTCATCGTCTCCACCCCCAGCGCCAGGACGCGCTCGTGGCGTCCCGCCTCGACCGCCTCGCAGGCGAGGTGAAACGCGGTCGTGCCGCTGGCGCAGGCGCTCTCCACCGTGAAGATCGGGATCCCGGCGACGCCGAGCCGGTGCAGCGTGCGCGGCGCGATCCCGGCCTCGCCGAAGCAGGTGCCGACGTAGGCCGCCTCGACGCCGCGGGCGCCGGCGTCCGCAAGCGCCTCGGTCACCGCCTGGCGTACCAGCTCCCCCGCGCTCAACGACGGCTGCTTCGCGAACGCCGACGTCCCGACCCCGTGGATCGCGGCGTTCACGCCGGCACCGCGGTCAGGTCGCCGGCGGCGCTCAGCGGACCCAGCTCGACGGTGGAGCCGACCGGCAGTGGGTCCTCGCCGGGGGTGTGGACGAGGATCCTCGGCCCGTCCTCGAGATCGACGTAGGCGAGGCCGTAGGGAGGCTCGCGGGACGGGACCGGGATCCGGACCACGGTCGAGGCCCAGACCGAGCCGCGCGGCCCGCACGCGGTCGGCGCCGTCGCCGCGCCGCAGGCCGGACACGCCGGGCTCTCGCCGGCGACGACGTAGCCGCAGCTCTCGCACCTGCTCGCGACCAGGCGCACGGCGTCGCCCTCGGCTTCGACGGGCGGCCTGGGATCGACCGGGCTCACCGACCGGCCTCGACCCGGCCCGGCCGGCGGTCGACGACCCGGCGCGACTTCAGCGTCGTCCGCTCGAAGGTTCCCGGCGGCACGATCTCGCAACCGATCCGCACGTGGCAGCGGTGGCGCAACGCCTCCGAGGCCCGCTCCCGCAGCTCGGCGAGGACGGCCTCGTCGCCGGTCTCTCCCGCGGGCTCGACCTGCACGGTCACCTCGTCCATCTCGCCGGCGCGGTCGACGAAGATGCGGAACTCGAGCCCGAGTCCGTCCGTCTCCCTGAGGGCGCGCTCGATCGCCGAGGGATAGACGTTGACGCCCCGCACCAGCAGCATGTCGTCGACCCGGCCGAGGACGCCTCCCGGCAGGCGCGGGTAGGTGCGCCCGCACGCGCAGGGCTCACTGCTCACGATCGCGGCGTCGCGGGAGGCGAAGCGGATCATCGGCTGCGAGGTGCGCCAGAGGTGGGTGTAGACGGTGGCGCCGCGCTCGCCTTCGGCGACCGGCGAGTGGGGATCCGCGGGATCGACGAGCTCCGTCCAGACCTCGTCGTTGAACAGGTGCGGGCCCTGCATCTCCTCGCACTCGGTGGTGGTGCAGAACGGGAACATCTCCGAGGTCGACCCGGAGTCGCAGACCGTCTCCAGGCCCCACAGCTCGAGGATCCTCGCCCGGGTCGACGGGATCGCGCCGCCCGGCTCGCCGCCGACGATCGCCCGGCGCAGCGGCGAAGCCGCGGGGTCATAGCCGAGCCCGGCGGCCACCTCGGCCATATGCAGCATGTAGGACGGAGTCGCCTCCAGCACGGTGCTGCCGAGCGCGAAGAGAAGCTCGACGTGGCGCCGCGTCTCCGAGGCGCCGATCGGGAAGCAGGTGGCGCCGATCTCTTCGGCACCGTAGAGAACCCCCCAGCCGCCGAAGAAGAGGCTGAAGGGAAAGGCGAACTGGACGACGTCCCCCGGCCTCACCCCCATCGCCCACTGGGTCATCGCGAACACCTGGCCGGCGCGGCGCCAGTCCTCGGCGCCGACCCCGTAGAGCGTCGGCGTCCCGGAGGTCCCCGAGGACGCCTGGACCCGGGCGACGTCGGCGCGGTCGATGCCGAGATAGCTGCCGAACGGCGGGTGCTCGGCCTGGTCGGAGACGAGCATCTTCTTGTCGATCACCGGGCAGCGGGCCGTGAAGTCCGCCCAGGTCCCCACCTGCGAGGGGTGGAAGCCCTCGCGATCCCAGTGCCTGCGGTAGAACGGGACCCGCTCGTAGCAGCGCTCGAGCTGGACCTTCAGCTGCGCCAGCGACGCCGCCTCCCGCCCGGCGGGATCGCGACACTCCCGCTCGGCGTCGAAATACTCTCGACCTGCATCACCCGCGAGGTTCCGTCTCGGCGGCACCCGCTCAGCCAACCAGGAAGCGCGCGCCGGGACGGCCGTTTCCCTCCGGAGGCTCGTTGAATCCCCCAACCGGGTTGGCCCATGATGCGAATCGTCCGCCTGGCCACCGGGAACGTGAGAGCATCCAGCCGGGTATGAGCGACTTCCTGGTCAAGCGGGACGACCTTCGCGAGTGCCGCATCGCGGAGTCGGCGACGCCTGAGATCGAGGACGGTCAGGCGCTCCTCCGCGTCGACACCTTCGGCATGACGGCCAACAACGTCACCTATGCGGTGATGGGCGAGGCGATGTCGTACTGGGACTTCTTCCCGGCTGAACAGGGTTGGGGGCGGGTTCCGATGTGGGGCTTCGCCGAGGTCGAGCGGAGCGAGGCTGGGGGAGTCGAAGCGGGGACCCGGGTCTACGGCTACCTGCCTCCCTCCTCCCACCTCCTCGTCACGCCCGTGGACGCCGACGAGCGCGGCTTCGTGGACGGCTCGCCGCACCGGGCCGCGCTGCCCTCCGCCTACCACCGCTACCTGGCCACCGGGGCCGATCCCTTCTACTCCGCGGAGACCGAGGACGTCCAGATGCTGCTGCGGCCGCTCTTCTTCACCTCGTTCCTGATCGATGATCAGCTCGACGACGAGGGACTGAGCGGCCGCGGGCCGATCGTGATCTCCAGCGCCTCCAGCAAGACGGCGATCGCGGCGGCGTTCCTGCTGGCGCAACGCGAGGGGGTCGAGCTGGTCGGCCTCACCTCGCCGCGCAGCGCCGAGTTCGTCGCCGGCCTGGGGATCTACGGCCGCTGCGTCACCTACGACGCCATCGACACCCTCGAGCGGGGGCCGGCCACCTTCGTCGACATCGCGGGCGACGGTGCCGTGCGCCACGCCATCCACTCGCACTTCGGCGACGAGCTGATCCACAGCATGGCGGTCGGGATCACGCACTGGGAGGAGCTCGGGACCGGCGGGGGCGAGCTACCGGGACCGCGGCCGGCCTTCTTCTTCGCCCCCGACCGCGTCGTCAAGCGCTCCGAGGATTGGGGCCGGGCCGCCCTCGAGCAGCGGGTGGCCGACGCCTGGCACCCGTTCTGCGAGTGGACGGGCGGCTGGCTCGAAATCATCCGCGACCAGGGCTTCGAGGGACTCCGGGACGCCTACCTGGACGTGCTCGCGGGACGGGTGGACCCGAAGACGGCCCACGTGATCTCGCTCGCGGCATCGCCAAACGCCTAGCCCCGTGGGGGCCGGCGCCGGCATTGACGACGATGTCGAGAATTCGGCCGCGGCGGGCGCAGGCGGTTGAATGGGGGTATGTCCGAGCTCGAGGCCGTGACGCGAAGCGACGTTCGGTTCCGCTCCGGCGAGACCGAGTGCGGAGCCTGGCTCTACCTGCCGCGGCGGGAAGGCCCCGGGCCCGCCGTCGTGCTCGGCCACGGGCTCGGCGCGGTCAAGGAGATGGGCCTGGATGCCTACGCCGAGCGGTTCGCCGCGGCCGGCTACGTCGCGCTCGCCTTCGACTACCGGCACTTCGGCGCCAGCGGCGGCGAGCCGCGCCAGCTCCTCGACATCGGGCGCCAGCTCGAGGACTGGGCCGCGGCGGTCGAGCACGCCCGCGGCCTGCCCCAGGTCGACCCCGACCGCGTCGCGATCTTCGGCAGCTCCTTCGGCGGCGGGCACGTGATCGTCACCGCCGCCCGCGACCGGCGGATCGCCGCGGCAATCGCCCAGTGCCCGTTCACCGACGGGCTGGCGTCGGCATTGACCCTGAACCCGATCTCCACCATGAAGGTGTCGGCGCTGGCGCTCCGGGACGAGATCGCCCGCCTGCGGGGGGCCGAGCCGGTGCGGGTCGCCCTCGCCGGGGCGCCGCGGTCGGCTGCGTTGATGGCCAGCGACGATGCCCTCGACGGGTACTTCGCGCTGGTGCCGAAGGGAGTGGAGATCACCAACGCGGTGGCGGCACGCGTTGCCCCACGCATAGTCCTCCACCGTCCCGGCCGCGCCGCCGCCAAGGTCTCGGCACCGATCATGTTCTGCGTCTGCGACCGGGACAGCGTCGCGCCGGCGCGAGCCACCCTGCGCCATGCCGCCCGCGCGCCGCGTGGCGAGGTGTTCCGCTACCCGATCGGGCACTTCGAGATCTACAAGGGCGAGGCCTTCGAGCGCGCAGTCGCGGACCAGCTCGACTTCCTGAGGCGACACGTTCCCTGACAGGGCAGATTCTCCAGTGACGATGTCGAGAGCTCGGGCGCGGCTCCGACACACTGGTAAAAGCAGACGATCGAGGTCCGCGAGGTGATGGGCCCGATCGAGCACTGACGATCGCGCGGTTCCCCAATTACGAATGACGTGGAAAAGGAACCACGGAACGTGAAGCGCTCGATGGAGACCGAGGACCTGCTGCGCGACGCCGCGCCGCGGGTCCTCGCCGGTCGTGCGCCGCTTCGGCGACTTCGCCGACTCCGAGGACGCGGTGCAGGAGGCGATGGTCGCCGCGAGCACGCAGTGGCCGCCGCGGGGAACGCCGGACAACCCCGTCGGTTGGCTCGTCCACGTCGCCTCCAGGCGGATGACGGACCGCATCCGCAGCGACGCGGCCCGGCGTGGCCGCGAGAACCTGGTGGCGGCAGACCGAGCCGAGCCGGAGTCGCTCCCCAGCCACGACGACACGCTCGTCCTGATGCCCTGCCGCTAATACCGGTAGTGGTCTGACTTGTAGGGGCCCTCGACTGGGATCCCCAGGTAGGCCGACTGCTCCGCAGTCAGCTCGGTGAGGCGGACGCCGAGCGCCGCCAGGTGGAGGCGGGCGACTTTCTCGTCGAGGTGCTTGGGCAGGACGTAGACCTGCTTGGCCTCGTACTCCTCGGCCTTGCTGAAGAGCTCGATCTGGGCGATCACCTGGTTGGTGAACGAGTTCGACATCACGAAGCTCGGGTGGCCGGTGGCGTTGCCGAGGTTGAGCAGGCGGCCCTCGGAGAGGATCACGACCGAGTGCCCGTCGTCGAAGCGCCACTCGTCGACCTGCGGCTTGATGTTGATCCGCTCGACGTCCGAGCGCGCCTCCAGCGCCGCCATTTCGATCTCGTTGTCGAAGTGGCCGATGTTGCCGACGATCGCGTTGTGCTTCATCCGCGCCATGTGGCCGACGGTGATGATGTCGCGGTTGCCGGTGGCGGTGACGAAGATGTCCGCGGTCTCGACGACTTCCTCGAGCGTGCGCACCTCGTAGCCCTCCATCGCCGCCTGCAGGGCGCAGATCGGGTCGATCTCGGTGACGATCACGCGGGCGCCCTGGCCGCGCAGCGACTCGGCGCAGCCCTTGCCGACGTCGCCGTAGCCGCAGATCACGGCGACCTTGCCGCCGATCATCACGTCGGTGCCGCGGTTGATCCCGTCGACCAGCGAGTGGCGGCAGCCGTAGAGGTTGTCGAACTTCGACTTGGTGACCGAGTCGTTGACGTTGATCGCCGGGAACAGCAGGTCGCCGGTCTCGGCCAGCTGGTAGAGCCGGTGGACGCCGGTGGTGGTCTCCTCGGTGACGCCCTGGATGCCCGCGGCGACCTTGGTCCAGCGCTGCGGGTCCTCGGCGAGCGAACGCTGCAGCGTCTCCAGCACGATCCGGAACTCCTCCGACTCGGCGGAGCCGGGGTCCGGCACCGCGCCGGCCTGCTCGAACTCGACTCCCTTGTGGACGAGCAGGGTCGCGTCGCCGCCGTCGTCGAGGATCATGTTCGGGCCCTCGCCGTCGGGCCACAGCAGCGCCTGCTCGGTGCACCACCAGTACTCCTCCAGCGTCTCGCCCTTCCAGGCGTAGACCGGCACGCCGCAGGCGGCGATCGCCGCGGCGGCGTGATCCTGGGTCGAGAAGATGTTGCAGCTGGCCCAGCGCACCTCGGCGCCGAGGGCCACCAGCGTCTCGATCAGGACCGCCGTCTGCACCGTCATGTGGAGGGAGCCGGTGATGCGCGCCCCTTTCAGGGGCTGCGCCGCGCCGAACTCCTCGCGCGTCTGCATCAGGCCCGGCATCTCGACCTCGGCCAGCGCGATCTCCTTGCGCCCGAAATCGGCCAGATCTATGTCTGCGACCTTGTAGTCCTGCGTTGCGGTGCTGGCGGTCATCGAAGTCGTCTCTCCCGGTCGTTAGCTGAAGCGCCCAATGGTAAAGGCCCCCGGACGAGGGAGAGCTGACACCGCGTTCGACCTCTGCCCCGCTAAAGGGGGGTCAAAGTCGAAAGCGGTTAGGAATAGTCTTCTCGACCGTGGCGAAGACCAGAAACCGAGGTGTCCACGCGCCTGCGCGTTCCTTGCTGACGCTCGCCTGCGTCGCTGGGCTCGTGCTCGGGTTCGCGGCGACGGCCTCGGCGGAGCCGGTGAAGGTGAAGGTGAAGGTCGGGAAGGTGCGGCTGGGGGCTCCGGTCGACGGGCGGGCGGCGCTGCTGGTTCCGGTCAGCTACCCGATCCAGATGGCGGGGCACCGCGTCGACGTCAAGGTCTCGCTGCTTGGGCACGGGGGCGAGCGACTGCGGACCTGGAACCTCGGTCCCCGCGTCAGCGGCGGGCGCCAGCGTGCGCCCGAGCCGCGGCGGCGATTCACCTTCATCCACTCGACCGACCTCAGCGTCCGGCTGACGCGGCTGGTCGAGGGCACGACGGCGTGGAGCGTGCGCGTCGACGCGCGAGCCGCCCTCGACGCCGACCGGGACGGGCGCCCCGAGCTCTCCTCCAGGGATGTCGCGTCCCGGGATCCGTCGGCCGGCGCGGCGGAGCCGCCGCACTGCGCGAGCATCCCGCAGGCGCGCATCCATCCCGGGGAGCGCCTGGGGGTCGATCTGCCTCCGTGCGTGGACCCGATGCGATGGCTGATCCTCGGCCGTCCCGAGCACGGCAAGGCGCGGATCCGCGACGGCCGCCTCATCTACCGGCCCGGGGCGAAGTTCCGCGGCTCCGACTCGGTCCAGTTGATGGGCGATGTCCACCCCGGCGCTGGCAGCTCCGGGAAGTGGAACCTGATCCCCCGCACGCTCGAGGTCAAGGTTGGGACCGGGTCCGGCGTCGTGGTGCGGGCGCTGGGAGACTCGGTCACCGCTGGCTTCGGCTACTACGACGACGGCTCGCCGATGGGGATCACCAGCCTGCTCTCCTGCGAGCCGGGCGAAAAATTCTTCAACGACGCCTGCTCGTCCAACTCGACCAGCCGCAGCAACAAGGGGAAGAAGGTCGAATACGCCTCCGACTACGGCCTCGCCAACAACGTCTCCTGGGCGGCGCAGTGGGCGAACGAGCACGGCGTCACCAACTACGAGAACCTCGCGGTCAGCGGCTCGGAACCGTCGGATTGGCTGCCGGGCGGCCAGCTCTACGAAACGGCGAAGCGGATCGAGTCGGAAAACCCGGACTACATCCTGATGACGGTGGGCGCCAACCCGCTGCTCTCGGAAATGCTCTTCGGTGTCGAAAACATGGGTTGCGCGATCAAGTCCCAGATCACCGGCGGCTACCGCGAATGCGTCGAAGAGGCGTTCGAAAAAGTGCACCTGCGGGCGAGCCTGAAGAAGCTCTACGGCGAACTGGTGGCGAAGACCGACGCGACGATCTTCCTCATGCAGTACCACCTCTCGATCCCCTCCTCCGCCCTCGCCTACAGCGCCACCCAGATCGCGGAGATGGGAGTGCTGCTGAACGAAACGATCAAGTCGGTGGCGGGCGAGGTCTCGCCGAAGCGGCTGCAGGTGGTCACGCCGCCCCACTTCAACGTGGGGATCGACATCGAACCGGTCTTTCCATCCACCTACACCTGCTCCTACTTCGAATACAAGGTCGACGGCCAGAGCGTGCAGTCCACGCCGACCCAGTACGAGCTGGCGGTCACCCACCCCCTCTCCTTCTGCGATGGCCCGGCCGAAGGGCCGCCCTGGGTGATCAGCGGCGACACCGGCATCCACCCGAGCGCCGCGGGGTATGCGCAGATGGCGGCGCGGGTTCCGGCTCCCGAATAGTCGTTACTACGGCTTGCCGCGCTGGTACAGCCAGCGCTGGAAGAGGCGGTCGAGCTGGCGGCCGGACATGTCCTCGGCGAGGCCGATGAATTCATCGATGTCGGCGTTGCCGTAGCGGTGCTCGGTCGTCCAGTTGCGCAGGACCTTCAGCAGGGTTCGGGTGCCGATCTTCATTCGCAGGGCCTCGATAGCCATCGCGCCGCGGACGTAGGTGGAGGGGGCAAAGATGTTGGCCGGCTGGCCGGGGTGGCCCGACGGCGGTTCCCAGAGGGCGGTGTTGGTGGGCGGGGTGCGGTAGAGCTGCCTGAAGACCTGGCGGGCGGTGGGGCCGCCGTGGCGCTCGGCGTAGTACCACTGGGTCCAGGTCGCGAAGCCCTCGTTGAGCCAGATGTTGGGCCAGCG
Source organism: Solirubrobacterales bacterium (assembly GCA_040900615.1). Classification (GTDB taxonomy): domain Bacteria; phylum Actinomycetota; class Thermoleophilia; order Solirubrobacterales; family 70-9; genus VAYN01. The sequence continues at coordinate 13,206 of JBBDYP010000087.1, forward strand.
CTCGAGGCCGACCGAGTTGCCGAACCACTGGTGGGCGGTCTCGTGGACGACGGTGGTGCGATCGGGGATGAAGGCGTAGACCGGGCGGGTCTGAGTCTCCAGGGCGTAGCTGAAGCCGCCCACGTCGACGACCGAGCCGAGCGCGTCGAAGGGGTAGGGGCCGAAGATGCGGCTCTCGAAGCGGACGACCTCGGCCAGGGAGCCGAGCGCCGGGCGGGAGGCTTGCTCGAGCCGGGGGTCGACCAGCGTCCAGGCCGGAAGCTTGCCGATGGTGGTGCGCACGAGCTTGCCGCGGCCGATGTCGATCAGCGCCAGGTAGGGAGCCATCGGCTGGGACTCGCGCCAGTCGAAGGTCCGGCGGGCGCCCGCCGCTCGCACCCTCACCAGGCGACCGTTGGCGACGCCCTTCAGACGCCGCGGCACGGTGAGGTGGAAGCTGAAGCTCGCCTTGTCGGTGAGGCTGTTGTTGCAGGGCAGCCAGGTCGCCGTGCCGACCGGCTCGCCGACGGCCAGCGCGCCGTCATCGGTCCGGTACCAGCCCTCTTCGGAGCCGTCGGGGTCGGTGATCGTGCCCGGCCTTCCCCGGTAGTGGACGGCGACGGTGAACTCGTCTCCGCCCCGCAGCCGCTGGTCGGGCTCCACCTTCAGCTTGCTTCTGCCGCGGTTGAAGCTGGCGGGCTCTCCGTCGACGGTCACCTCGGTGACGGTCAGGCCATCGAGGTCGAGTGAGAAGCGCCGCTGCCGCTGCCTCGCGGTGGCCTCGATCGTCGCCGTCGCGTTGAGCCAGCGGTTGCCGGGCCGGTAGGCGAGACGCACGTCGTAGTGGGAGACGTCGTAGGCGCTGCTGCCGCTGCGCGGGAAGAACGGATCGCGGTCGGCGTCCTTGGCGCTCGTGGCCCCCGCCCCGACGAGGCCGACGAAAGCGAGACCGGCGAGGCAGAGGATGAGCCGAGGTCCGCGCAAGGACCCATCCTAGGCTGAGCGTGAAGGGTCTTCGTGCCTATCGGCCCCAAAATCCTTCAGCGAGCGCCGGGCGCGGCGAGGGCGACGGTGTGTGAGGGGGGAGGAGTCGCCCCGGGCAGAGCGGCGTCGCCTTCCAGGCTCTATATACGTATATTCGTATATACTTCTATCGTGATCTACCGGACCCCTGAGATTGCGCCGAAACTCCAGCGTCGCCTCGACACGCTCGCGGCCCTGCGCGCGGAGCTCGGCCACGAGGTGGAACGGCCCGTCCGCTGGATCGGATCGCTGCGGCGCGATGTCCGGGCCAGCACGATCGGGAGCTCCACCTCGATCGAGGGCTACGGGGTGGCGCCCGGAGAGGCGGTCTCCCTCCTCAGCGGCAAGACCTCGCTCGACCCCGCCGACGAGAACCGGATGGCGGTCGCCTGCTACGCGCGAGCGATGGACCACGTCGGCACGATGGCCGCCGACCCCGCCTTCCGCTGGCTCGACCGGGTGATCCTCGACCTGCATTTCGACGCCTGCTATTTCCAGGGCGACAAGGACCCCGGCCTGTGGCGGACCGGCCCGGTTGGGGTGAGCGCCCCCGACGGCTCGCTCGAGTACGAGGGCCCGGACTCCGACCGGGTCCCCGGACTGATGAGCGAAGTCGTCGATTGGCTGGAGCACGGGGACGTGGGCGCCGATCCCGTCGTGCGCGCGGCGATGGCCCATCTGCAGGTCACCTCGGTGCATCCGTTCCGCGACGGCAACGGCCGCGTCTCGCGCATCGTGCAGTCGCTGGTCCTTGCCCGCGCGGGAATGACGTCGGCGGAGTTCTTCTCGATCGAGGACTACCTCGGCGCGCACACCGCGGACTACTATTCGGCGCTCCGCGAGGTGCAGGGCGGGAGCTACCAGCCGGAGAGGGACGCATCGAAGTGGGTCGCCTTCTGCGTCGAGGCCCACGTCGACCAGGCGCAGCGGCGAATCGCTCAGTTCAGGCAGGCCGGGGCGCGGTGGGAGCGGCTGGAGCGGCTGGTCGAGGAACGCGGCTGGCCGGACCGACTGGTGATCGCGCTCGAGCGGAGCTTGATGGGTGGCACCGGGCGAACCGAGTACGGCGAAGAGGCGGACGTCGCAGCGGTGACGGCAAGTGGCGACTTCCGGCGCCTGCTCGACGCCGGCCTGGTGGTCCAGCGAGGCCGCGGCCGCAGCACCCGCTACGAGGCGAGCGAGTCGCTCCGCACGGATGTCGCCGAAGCGGCCAGGCGCTGAGAGACTGCGGTCTATGCGAGTCCTGGCGATCGTCCACCAGCGCGAAGCCGGCCCCGGGGTCTTCGCCGAGGAGATCCGGGCGGGCGGCGACAGCCTCGACGAATGGACGCTCGCCGAGCGGCCCGAGCCCCCGGCGGACCCGCTCGGCTACGACGCCGTGCTGACGCTGGGCGGGGCGATGAACGTCGACGAGGAGGATCGCCACGGCTGGCTCGGCGAGGAGGGCGCGCTGCTGCGGGAGCTGCTGGAGCGGGGGGTGCCGCTGCTCGGCCTCTGCCTGGGAGGCCAGATGGTGGCCGCGGCGGCGGGGGCGGCGCCCCACCGCGCCGCGCGGCCCGAGATCGGCTGGCACCAGGTGGAGCTGACATCCGAGGGCCGCGAGGACCGGCTGCTGGGCCCGCTCGCACCTCGCTTCGAGGCCTTCGGGTGGCACAGCTACGAGTTCCCGCTGCCGCCCGGCGCGGTGCCGCTCGCCCGCAGCGAGGTCTGCCTCCAGGCCTGCCGGGTGGGCGAGGTCGCCTGGGCGATCCAGTTCCACCCGGAGGTCAGCGCGGCCGACGTCCGCCACTGGATCGACGACTACCGCGCCGACCCCGACGCGGTCCAGATCGGCCTCGACCCGACGCCGCTGCGGGCGGAGACCGAGGAGAAGATCGGCGCCTTCAACCAGCTCGGCCGCGACCTCTGCCGGCGCTGGCTCGACGTTGCCCGGACCTGAACCACATCTGCGGCCTGCGACAGGCGGCAGGAAATTCGGGGGCGGCAGGGAATCACGGGCGACCATGGCGCACGAGGACTACGCCGCCGCCGCGCAGGAGCTGATCGGGCCTGGGGAGTCTGTCGAGGCGGCGGGCGTCTTCGGGCTGCAGGACGACTACAAGGGGATTGCGCTCGGCGGCGTCGCCACCTCGATCGCGATGCCGGACAAGGCCGCGCCGGGACTGGCCGGCCTGGGCGCCGCGGCGAGCATCGAGATGTCTCGGCGCAAGAACGCCGAGGCACAGGGAGTGAGCGTGCGGATGCTCGTCGCCGTCACCGACCGCTCGATCCACCTGATGTCGATGCACGCCGTCGGCGGCGACCCCCGGGAGCTGCTGATGAGCTTCGACCGGGCGGACACCGAGGTCGAGGTCTCCCGGTTCGGCCTCAGCAAGCGCCTCAAGCTGACCGATCCCAAGAGCGGCCAGCACATCGGCCTGACCGGCAACACCGCCCGCTTCGCCTACGGCGCCAAGGGCGACAAGACCGTCTTCGACGCCCTCGGCGCCAGCTGAGCTATTCCACCTGGCCCGGCGTCAGGTAGGCGCCGGAGAGGCCGCCATCGACCATGAAGGTGCTGGCGGTGACGAAGGTCGAGTCGTCGCTGGCGAGGAAGAGCGCTGCCTTGGCGATCTCCTCGGCCTCGCCGAAGCGGCCGACCGGAATGTGGACCATCCGCTTCGCTGCCCGCTCGGGGTCCTTGGCGAAGAGCTCCTTCAGCAGCGGCGTGTTGACCGGGCCCGGGCAGAGGGCGTTGACGCGGACGCCGCGGGCGGCGAACTCGACCCCGAGCTCGCGCGAGAGCGAGAGGACCGCTCCCTTCGACGCCGTGTAGGAGATCTGGGAGACGGCGGCGCCCATCGTCGCGACGAAGGAGGCGACGTTGATCACCGAGCCGCCGCCCGCCTCCAGCATCGGCGGGATCCCGTGCTTGCAGCAGAGGAAGACGCTGCGCAGGTTGACGTCCTGGACCCGCTGCCAGGCCTCCAGCGAGGTCTCCAGCACCGAGCTGTCGTCGGCCGGGTTGATGCCGGCGTTGTTCATCAGCACGTCGACGCGGCCCATCTCGCCGGCGATCCGCTCGAAGGCGGCGGCGACCTGGGCCTCGTCGGAGACGTCGGCCTGAATCGTCAGCTCGCCCTCGGCCGAGTCCGAGAGGTCGATGCCGACGACGCGCGCCCCCTCCGCCGCGAACAGGCGCGCCGACTCGGCGCCGATCCCGCTCGCGGTCCCGGTGATCACGCAGACCTTGCCCTCCAACCTTGCAGCCATCAGTGACGACCCCCAAACTCGCGCGTGCGGCTGGCGAGCGGCGGACCGAGCGGGACAAGGACGCAGGGAGGCCGAATGGCAGCGCCATTTGGCCGACTGAGGACGCCGAACCGCGAAGTGTGTCCGCAGCCGCCAGACGTGCGTGGGGGTTTGGGGGTCGTCACTTAGCCCTCCGTGGTCGCGTAGTAGACGTTCTTCACATCGGTGTAGTGCTCGAGCGCGTCGGGGCCGAGCTCGCGGCCGACGCCCGACTGCTTGAAGCCGCCGAAGGGGGTTGAGACCCGCACCGAGGTGTTCGAGTTGATCGCGAGCACACCGGTGTCGATCGCCCGCACCACGCGCAGCGCCCTGGCGCCGTCGCGGGTCCAGACCGAGCCGGAGAGGCCGTAGATCGTCTCGTTGGCCAGCTCGATCGCCTCCGCCTCCCCCTCGAAGGGGATGACACAGGCGACCGGGCCGAAGATCTCCTCCCGCGCCGCCCGCTCGGAGTTGGAGACCGGGCCGAGCACGGTCGGCGGGAACCAGTAGCCGGGACCGTCGGGGGCCTGGCCGCGGATCGCCACCGGGGCGTCGTCGGGGACGTAGCCGGCGACGCTCTCGCGCTGGCCGGCGGAGATCAGGGGGCCCATCTGCGTCGCCTCCTCGAGCGGGTCGCCGACCCGCAGCGACTCGACGTGCGGAGCCAGCGCCGCCATGAAGTCGTCGAGGGCGGAACGCTCGACCAGGATCCGCGAGCGGGCGCAGCAGTCCTGGCCGGCGTTGCCGAAGACCGCGCCCGGCGCCGCGGCCGCGGCGGCCTCGAGGTCGGCGTCGGCGAAGATGACGTTGGCCGACTTGCCGCCCAGCTCCAGGGTCACCCGCTTGATCGTCTGCGCGGCGCCCGCGGCGATCCCGCGGCCGACCTCGGTCGAGCCGGTGAAGGCGATCTTGGCGATGTCGGGGTGCTCGACCAGGCGGGCGCCGCAGACGCTGCCCGGTCCGGCGACGACGTTGAGGACGCCCCCGGGCAGCCCGGCCTCGACCGCGATCCTCTCCAGCTCGACGGCGCTCAGCGGGGTCAGCTCCGCCGGCTTGAGGACGATCGTGTTGCCGGCGGCGAGCGCCGGCGCGACCTTCCAGCAGGCGATCGTCAGCGGGAAGTTCCAGGGCACGATCAGGCCGACGACGCCGAGCGGCTCGCGGAAGGTCATGTCGACGCCGCCGGCGACCGGGATCGTCTGGCCCAGCAGGCGCTCGGGAGCGCCGGCGTAGTAGCGGAAGGTCTCGACCACCATGCCGATCTCGCCGCGGGCGTCGCCGATCGGCTTGCCGGCGTTGCGCGCCTCCAGCCGGGCCAGTTCCTCGTGGTGCACCTCGATCGCGTCGGCGAGGCCGCGCATCAGCGCCGCCCGCTCGGCCGGCGCCACCGCCCGCCAGGCCGGGAACGCCGCCTTGGCCCGCGCCACCGCCTCGTCGACCTCGGCCGCGCCCGCCCGCGGCAGCTCGGCCATCACCTGCTCGGTCGCCGGCTCGATCACCTGGATCATCTCGCTAGCCATCCGCCCTCTCCGTCGCGTGGTTCCTTTTGTACGTCTCAGGTGCAAAAGGAACCACGGATTGGTGCGGAACGGACCGGGCCGCGTCGACCAGGGCCGCGATCAGCCGGCTGTCCTCGTCCTCCTCGGGGTGCCAGATCACTCCGAGCGCGAAGCGCCTGTCCGGCAGCTCGATCGCCTCGACCAGCTCGTCGCTCGGCGACCAGCCGCTCACCGCCAGGCCCTCACCCAGCTCGTCGACCCCCTGGTGGTGGTGCGACTTGACGTCGAGCCGTTCGCCGCCGGCCGCTCGGCAGGCGAGCGTCCCGGGCGCCAGGCGCACCTCGTGCTCACCAAAGCTGCCCGCGGTCGAGCGATGCACGTCATCGCCGACCGACTCCGGCAGGTGCTGGTCGAGGCTGCCGCCGAGGGCGACGTTGAGCAGCTGCATCCCGCGGCAGATGCCGAGCACCGGCATGTCCCGCTCCAGCGCCCGCCGCGCCAGGGCGATCTCGAAGCGGTCGCGCTCGGGCCAGGCGCCCCTGGTCTCGGCGTGGGACTCAGCTCCGTAGGAGGCGGGGTCGATGTCGGCGCCGCCCGCCATCAGCAACGCGTCGACCCGGTCGAGCAGGACGTCGGGGTCCGCCACGGCGGCCTCGTCGGGGGGAAGCACGATCGCCAGACCGCCGGCCCGCTGGACCGCGGTCACGTAGGCCCGGGGCGTCAGCGTCACCTCGTAGCCGTCCCAGACACCCCAGGACACCCGCTCGATCGCCGCGCAGATCCCGATCGCGGGCGCACTCATGCCTGGCTCACCTCACCCGGCGCGCCCATCAGAGCCTCTCGAAGCCCCGGTAGCGCTCCCAGTCGGTGACCGCCGCCTCGAAGGCGTCGATCTCGACGCCGGCCCGGTTCAGGTAGTGGTCGACGACCTCGCTGCCGAAGGCCTCGGCCGCGACCGAGCTGGTGGCGAAGGCGTCGCGGGCGTCATAGATGTTGTGGGGAACGCGGGGCTTGTCGGACTTGTAGGCGTCGCCCTCGAAGACCGGCTCCAGCGGCAACTCCTGCTCGATCCCGTGCAGCCCGGCGGCGATCATCGCGCTCAGCGCCAGGTACGGGTTGACGTCTGCCCCGGGCAGCCGGTTCTCGACCCGCAGCCCCTCACCGTGCCCGACCACGCGCAGGGAGCAGGTGCGGTTGTCCCGGCCCCAGGCGATCGCCGTCGGCGCGAAGGAGCCGGCGGCGAAGCGTTTGTAGGAGTTGACGTGCGGCGCGTAGAGCAGGGTCAGCTCCCGCATGCAGGCGATCTGGCCGGCGACGAAGTGCTCGAACAGCGCCTGGTCGGCGGCGAAGGCGTTGGCGCCGCCCTCACTCGCCAGCGAGCAGTGGATGTGGCACGAGTTGCCCTCGCGCTCGTTGAACTTGGCCATGAAGGTGATCGAGTGCTCCTCCTGGGAGGCGATCTCCTTGGCGCCGTTCTTGTAGATGGCGTGGTTGTCGGCGCTGCGCAGCGCCTCGTCGTAGCGGAAGTTGATCTCGTGCTGGCCGAGGTTGCACTCGCCCTTCGAGTTCTCCACCGTCATCCCCGCCGCGGCCATCTCGTTGCGGATGCGACGGATCAGCGGCTCGACCCGGGCGCTGCCGAGCAGCGAGTAGTCGACGTTGTAGAGGTTGGCCGGCTCGAGATCATGGAAGCCCTGCTTCCAGGCGTCCTCGTAGGTGTCGCGGAAGACGATGAACTCGAGCTCGGTGGCGGCGTTGGCGGAGAAGCCGCGCTCGGCCAGGCGACCGAGCTGGCGGCGCAGGATCTGGCGCGGCGAGGCGAGCACCTCGCGCCCGTCCCCCCACTGCAGGTCGGCCATCACCATCGCCGTGCCCGGCAGCCAGGGGACCGGCCGCAGCGTCTCCAGGTCGGGCTTCATCTCGAAGTCGCCGTAGCCGGTGTCCCAGGAGGACATCGCGTAGCCGCCGACCGTTTCCATGTCGACGTCGACCGCGAGCAGGTAGTTGCAGCCCTCGGCCCCGTGCTCGAGCACGTCGTCGAGGAAGTGCGAGGCGGTCAGCCGCTTGCCCTGCAGCCGCCCCTCCATGTCGGCGATCGCGAGCAGCACGGTGTCGACCGTGCCGTCCGCGACAGCCTTCCTCAGCTCGTCGACGGTCACGCCGGAAACGTTACGCCGCTCATGGCGCGGCGGGACCGACCTCGGGCGGGGGGCCGATCTCTTTCTCGAGCTCGATCTCGCGCACCTGGCCGGTGAAGTGCTTGCGGGCGGTGGTGATCCAGCCGATCCCGGCGAGGAGGATCACGACGCCGACGGTCAGTGGCGCGTAGTTGAACGCTTCCCAGCTGAATTCGCTGTTCCACGGAACCGCCGCCGGCGTGAACGGGAGGCAGAAGATGATCGTGATCAGGCCCACCCAGACGGTCGCGAAGGAGTTCATCCACTTGTACTTGCGGCCGTTGGTCCACGGCCCGGCCTGGAACTTGTCGCCGATCCGCCAGCGCAGGAAGATCGGGATCACGTAGGCGATGTAGAGGCCGATGACGGCGATCGAGACGACCGCGAAGAAGGCCCACGGGAATCCTTCGCTGGTGCCCTCGAGGGCGGGAATGGTGACGATCAGCGCCGCGGTCGCCATCGCCAGCACAGCGTAGATCGGGACCCGCTCGGCGTTCACCCGGGAAAGGACCCCGGAGGCGCGCCTGCCGAAACCGCGATCGCGCGAGAACGCAAAGCACATGCGCGAGGCGCTGGTCAGACAGGCCCCGCCGCAGAAGAGCTGGCCGACGGTGGAGATGATCAGCACGAGCTTGGTCCAGCCTGAGCCCAGGGCGGTTTCGAAGATCGCCGGCGAGAAGCCGGCGGCTTCGTTGATCGCCGGCACGTTGGTGGCGGCGAAGGTGATCGCCAGCAGCACGATCCAGCCGATCACGGCCGAGTAGAAGATCGAGCGCCAGACGCCCTTGGCGGCGCTCATCTCGGCGCCGTGGGTCTCCTCGGAGATGTGAGCCGAGGCGTCGAAGCCGGTGATCGTGTACTGGGTCAGCAGGAAGCCGAGCGGCAGCACGAAGAACCAGTACATGCTCATGCTGAAGCCGCTGTTGTTGATCCGTTCGGTGAAGACGAAGTCGACGCTCTGGTGACTGTCGGGGACGACGATCAGGACCAGGACGATCACGGCGACGCCGATCACGTGCCACCAGACCGAGACGCTGTTGACGACCGAGAGCAGGTGCGTTCGTCGGATGTTGACGAGCACGTGGCCGAGCAGGATCAGCACGAAGAGGAGGAACGTCTCGCCGAGGATGTGGGCGCCGTCGGCGAAGTTGATCCCGAGGATGTTCACTTCGTAGAGGCCGAGGATCACGTTGAGGAAGGTCGCCGCCGCGTAGTCGACCGACGCGAAAACGGCGACCAGCCCGATCAGGTTGAACCAGCCGGTGAACCAGGCCCAGACCGGCCCGCCGAGGCGGCCGGCCCACCAGTAGATGCCGCCCGCGGTCGGATAGGCCGAGACCAGCTCGGACATGCAGAAGCCGATGATCAGGATCGGGATCGAGATCAGCGGCCAGCCCCAGGAGATCGCGACCGGCCCGCCGTTGTTCCAGGCCTGACCGTAGGTCGTGAAGCAGCCGGCGAGGATCGAGATGATCGTGAACGAGATCGCGAAGTTCGAGAACCCACTCCAGGCGCGGTTCAGGGTCTGTTTGTAACCGAGCTCCGCGAGGCGTTGCTCATCGGTAAGGGCGGGGGACGAAGCACTGCTGTCCATACAGCCTCTCTTCCTGAGGATCGAGCCTTGCGATAAAAGGTGTGGTGAACCAACCTAAGGGGGTTCCGGGCGAGCCTAGATCCTGCGCCCGACCCCTGTCAATGCCGAACTGGAGAAATTTCTCCGCAAAGACTTGGCCCCGCTGGCAGACAGCCTCGACCAACTCACCTCCCTGCTGGGGGAGCTCGAAGGCGCGCCGGCGCCGCTGGCCGGCGGCATCACCAACCGCAACTACCGGGCGCGGTTCGGCGGGCGGAACGTGGTGATCCGCCTGCCCGGCAAGGACACCGGGCTGCTGGAGATCGACCGCGGGGCCGAGCGCGCCGCCAACGAATGCGCGGCCCGGGCCGGTGTCGCGCCGGCGGTGGCGGCGATGCTGGAGCAACCGCCCTGCCTCGTCACCTACTTCGTCGAGGGCGAGGAGATCAGCGCCGATGAGCTGCGCCAACCCGAGGCGCTGCGCGAGGTCGCTCGGTCGCTGCGCGCCATCCACGAATGCGGCGAGAGGCTGCCGGGCGCCTTCTCTCCCTTTCGCATCGTCGAGACCTACGCCGGGCGGGCGACCGAGCGCGGCGGCGAGGTCCCGGCCGCCTTCGGTCCCGCCCTCTCCGCGGCGGCGCGGATCGAGGCGGCGCTGGCGCGCCGCGAGGAAGCGCCGGTCCCCTGCCACAACGACCTGCTCGCCGCCAACTTCATCCGCTCCGAGGCCGGTGTGCGAATCATCGACTGGGAGTATGCGGGCATGGGCGATCGCTACTTCGACCTCGGCAATTTCGCGGTCAACAACGAGCTCGCCCCCGGGCAGGAGAGCGCTCTCCTCGCGGCCTATTTCGGCGAGCCGGCGGGCGGGCCGCGGCTGGCGGCGCTGCGGCTGATGCGCTTCATGTCCGACTTCCGCGAGGCGATGTGGGCGGTGCTGCAGGGCACCCTCTCCGACCTCGACTTCGACTTCGCCGCCTACGCCGCCAAGCACTTCGCGCGGCTGGGCGAGACCGCCGCGGACCCGCGCTTCGAGGGCTGGCTGGAGGAGGCGCGTGGCGCCGCGGGCTGAGCTGCCGGAGTCGGCGCGCTGCGTGATCGTCGGCGGCGGCGTCGGCGGCACCTCGCTCGCCTACCACCTGGCGAAGCTGGGTTGGGACGACGTCGTCCTGCTCGAGCGCGCCCAGCTCACCTCGGGCTCGACCTTCCACTCCGCCGGGCTGGTCGGGCAGCTGCGCGGCTCGGTCTCGCTGACGAAGATGATGATGCACTCCGTCGACCTCTACCGGCGGCTCGAGGACGAGTCCGAGTTCGACCCCGGCTGGGTCGAATGCGGTGGGATCCGGCTCGCCTCCAGCGAGGAGCGGATGGAGGAGCTGCGCCGCCAGGCCGGCTGGGCGAAGACCTTCGGGCTGCCGCTGGAGCTGATCTCCGCCGAGGAGGCGAGGGAGCTGTTCCCGCTGATGTCGACCGAGGGCGTGCTCGGCGCCGCCTGGCTCCCCACCGACGGCTACATCGACCCGGCGCAGCTGACCTACGCGCTCGCCGACGGCGCCCGCCGGGGCGGCTGCCGCATCTTCACCTCGACCCGGGTGACCGGGATCGACGTCCGCGACGGCCGGGTGCGCGGCGTGCGCACCGATCGCGGCGACGTCTCGGCCGAGGTCGTGGTCGACGCGGGCGGCATGTTCGCGGCGGAGATCGCCCGCCTGGCGGGCGTGCGGGTGCCGCTGCTGCCGATGTCCCACCAGTACCTGGTGACCCAGCCGCTCGACGACGTGGCCGAGGCGCGCCGCTCCCCCTCGCCGAGTTCGCCTTTTGTCGTCGATAGCGCGACAAAGGGCGAACTCGGGCGGGGGCATTTGCCGACGCTGCGCGATCCCGACCTGCTCGTGTACTACCGCGAGGACGGGGACGGGCTGGTGATGGGCGGCTACGAGCGGCAGAGCGAGCCGGCCTTCCTGCCGCAGGGGGCGGGCGGGCTCGACGCGATCCCGGCCGACTTCAACGGCCGCCTGCTGGAAGAGGACTGGGACCGCTTCGAGGAGATCGTCGAGAACTCAAAGCGCCGGGTGCCGGCGATGGAGCGGATCACCGTCACCAAGCTGATCAACGGCCCCGAGGCGTTCACCCCCGACAACGAGTTCTGCCTCGGCGAGTCCGAGGTCGCCGGCTTCTTCGTCTGCGCCGGCTTCTGCGCCCATGGCCTCGCCGGCGCCGGCGGGATCGGCAAGGTGATGGCCGAGTGGATCGCCGAGGGCGAGCCCAGCCTCGACCTCTGGCACATGGACATCAGGCGCTTCGGCGCCCAGTACCGCTCCCCCGCCTACACCCACGCGCGGGTCCAGGAGACCTATGAGACCTACTACGACATCCGCTATCCCAACCACGAGCGCAGCGCCGGGCGGCCACTGCGGGTCTCCCCGGTCAACGCCTGGCACCGCGAGCAGGATGCCGCCTTCGGCGAGAAGTCCGGCTGGGAGCGGGTCAACTGGTACGAGTCCAACGCCGCCGCGGGGGAGGAGTCGCTGCGGCCGCGGGGCTGGGCGGGGCAGCACTGGTCACCGGCGATCAGGGCCGAGCACCGGGCGGCACGCGAGGCGGTGGCGATCTTCGACGAGTCCTCCTTCGCCAAGCTCGAGATCTCCGGCCCCGGCGCCGCCGCCTTCCTCGAAGGCCTCTGCGACAACCGGGTCGCGCGCGGAATGGGACAGATCACCTACACCCAGATGCTGAACCGGCGCGGCGGGATCGAGTGCGACTTCACCGTCGCCCGGCTCGGCGAGGAGCGCTTCTCGATCGTCACCGGCACCGCCTTCGGCAACCACGACCGCGCCTGGATGCGCCACCACCTCCCGCCCGACGGCGGCGTGCAGATCGCCGACGTCACCTCGCAGTGGGCCTGCTTCGGGATCTGGGGACCGCGGGCGCGCGAGGTGCTGGCGCCGCTCACCCCGCAGGACCTCGGCGGCGAGGCCTTTCCCTACATGACCCTGCGCGAGATCACCGTCGGCAACGTCCCGCTGCGGGCGCTGCGGGTCACCTACGTCGGCGAGCTGGGCTGGGAGCTCTACTGCCCGACCGAGTACGGGCTGGGACTCTGGCGCGCCCTCTGGGAGGCGGGCCGGCCACACGGCATCGTGGCCGGCGGCTATCGCGCGATCGACTCGCTGCGGGTCGAGAAGGGCTACCGCGTCTGGGGCGCCGACGTCACCCCCGACGAGACGCCCTACGAGGGCGGCGTCGGCTTCTGCGTCAAGCTCGACAAGGAGGGCGGCTTCATCGGCCGTGAGGCCCTGGTCGAGGCGAGGGAGCGCGGACCGCGCAGCCGGCTCTGCTGCCTGACGCTGGAGGACCCGCGCTCGATCGCGCTCGGCAACGAGCCGGTGCGGATCGGCGGCGAGGTCCGTGGCCGGGTCACCACCGGCGGCTACGGCTACACGGTGGAGCGCTCGATCGCCTACGCCTACCTGCCGCCGGAGTCGGCCGAGCCGGGGACCGCGGTCGAGGTGGAGATCTTCGGGCGCTGGGTCGCCGGCGAGGTTGCCGCCGAGCCCCTCTTCGACCCCAAGGGCGAGCGCGTCCGCGCCTAAGGACCTAAGCCCGGACCGCAGCCGATGGGCCGATTTGTCGGCTCACGGCTGACTTCTCGGCCCGTCGGCGGGCGGGCAGGAGGCCGGCGAGGATGTGCTCGGTGCCCTCGGCGTGTTCGCGCGTCAGGCGCACCGCACGCGAGACATCGCCCTTGCGCAGCGCCTTGACCAGGCGGCGGTGCTGCTCGTTGGAGCGGACCAGGACCTCGGGCGGGTGGGCGATCAGGGAGATCAGGTCGGTCATCTGCCCCTGCACGTCGGTCATCGCGCTGACCAGCCGCGGCGAGCCGGCCGCCTCGGCGAGCCCGATGTGGAAGCGGATGTCGGTGCGCCGGTATTCCTCGAAGTCGTGGAGCTCCTCGGCCATCTTCGCCACCAGCTCATCGAGGCGCTCGAGCTGCTTCTCGCCGCCGCGCTCGGCGACCAGCAGGACCGAGCCGCACTCGATCGCGACGCGGTAGTCGAGCACCGCCCAGGCCCCCTGGTCGAGCGGCTCGCCGTCGTGCTCGGCCAGCGGCGGCTGCTCGGAGACGAAGGTCCCGCCCTTGCGGCCGCGCAGGGAGACCAGGTGGCCGCTCTGGACCAGAGTCGTCAGCGCCTGGCGCAGGGTCGAGCGCGAGATCCGCAGCTCGCTGGCCAGCTCCCGCTCGGGCGGCAGGCGGCACCCCGGCGGCAGTAGGCCGAGGCGAATCGCCGTGCCGAGCCGCTCCACCGTCTCCTCGAAGGTGCTCGGCGGTCGCACCGGCATGAACACCGCCTCCAGTGCCGCGTCGCGCTCCACCCCACAACCGTACCGCTGGACCGCTGGGACCGTCCAGCAGCACCACGCCGGCGCCTACCGCGGCGCCGGGCTGAGATAGCGATCAAGGGCCTCGCGGGCAAGCTCACTGATCGAGATGCCCTCCTCTTCAGCACGTCGCTGGGCTGCGCCGTAGGTCTCGGGTGAGGTGCGGAAGCTCATTCGAGGTGAGGATCCGTTTCCGCTGAGCGACGGGCGCCCCACGGGACGGCGCCTGGCCTCGGACAGGTCGTATCCACCCTCTGCCTCGGCGGCCAGAGCATCGATGATCTCCGGGGTGAGCTCGGCGCCCGACTGGGTCCGCAGCACTTTCCGCTTCTTCACCTTCGCCACTTGTTGGCCTCCTCGTACCTCTCCCGGTAGCGCTTGCGCAATCGCATCGCGTGAATCACGAGCAGAGCGTTGTCGTCGAGTTCGACCGCCATGACCTCGAGCGCGACTCCTTCCTGATCGTCACCGAGAAAAACGACTCGAAGATCCAAGGAGAGCGTGCGGGAGCCAGGTGGAGGCGCCTCGTCGAACAGGAGATCGCAGTTTTCGATGACGTAGCGCGAGCGTTCACGGGATATCCGATGCCTGCTTGCGGAGCGCGCCCACTGGAGTTCCAGCGAGCCGCTCCATAAGTTTTGTCTGACAATATCATATGGCGGAGGCCCGGGTCGATCCTTCAGCAGCACCAGATCGAGTAGCCAGGACGGGTCCACCTCCCGGTAGCGACCGCCATCGACATAGACGAAGGCTCGTCCTTTGTCATCGAGGTGCAGGTACCGTCTCGTCCAGTAGTGCTTGTAAGCGTGAAGCCGGTCGCCACCCTCTAGTTCAACCTCGTGCATCCACATGAAGTCGTCGATGTGTTCAGAAGCGAACTCCAGCAACGGCTGCCATTCGGGCGACTGGCACTGGCCCATTCGGCCGCGAATTGGAGTCGTCGAAGGCACCTGCCGATCGTCGCTCGACAGGTGCAACGGAACAAGACACGGCAATGCCAGCAGCGTGCCGTCAGCCGCGCCAAACCCCTGCAAGGCCCCGGCGCCGGGGCCGGGGCCTCACTTGCGGGATGGCCGTCGGATCAGACCCGCCCGGCCGTGGCCGAGCCGCGATGGCCGCCGGTGCGGCGCATCACGAAGTTGGCCAGCAGCAGCACGATGATGACCCCGATCAGGGCGCTCAGGATGCCGCCCCAGTCGAACATGTCGTCATCGCCGATCCCGAGGCCGGCGGTGAAGACCGCCCATCCGAGCGCCGCGCCGACCAGGCCCAGCACGATGGACAGGAGCCAGGAGCTTGGGCCGTGCATGTGCTCGAAGGCATCGTTCGGCACGATCGCCCTGCCGAGGGCTCCGGCGACCAATCCGAGTATCAACGCTCCAATCATTGGAACCTCCTCCTCTCCCCTTGTTGGTGGAGTAGTGAGGTACCCGGCAGCCCCAGCTGCCAATCAGGGAGCGGCCTCCCAGCCGCTCCAGCGGTCCACGTCGACGGCCAGCACCTCGCCGAGCGGTTGCATCCGCGGGTAACGCTCGCGCAGTAGCGCGACCGCGCGCAGCGCCTCGGGGTCGGCCGCGTCGAGCACCCGGCCGAGGCCGTCGGCGCGCGCCCACCAGAGCGCGTTCCAGTCCGCGTCGTCGTAGTGGTCGACCAGCAACGCGACGCGGGGGTTCTCGCGAACGTTGGCGAGTCGCCGCAGCGCGGTCGTCCGCTTCGGTTTCGAGTCGACCGCGCTGTAGGCGATTTCGCCGGCGAGAGCGAACGTGATCGGGACCAGGTGCGGCCGGCCGGAGGCCCCGGCGGTGGCGAGGTGGGCGACGCGGGCCGCGGCGAAGCGCTCTCGGGCCTCGGTGGAAGTCACGCCTCGCCGGTCAGCTCGGCGATCGCCGCCTCCCAGCGCTCCAGCGCCTCTTCGATCGTCGCCCGGCCCGCCGATGGGACCCAGCGCACGACCCGCCGGCAGCCGGCCTGCTGGAGACGGTCGAGCACCTCCGCCTTGGCGGGGGCGCTCATCACCATGAAGTCGATCGGGCGCTCGGCCCGCGCCTTCAGCTCGGCCGCACGGTCGAAGATCCCAACCCCCTCCGGCATGTAGTTCGGGAACCAGGCGTCGCCGAAGTCGAGCACCCGGTCGAGCACGGTCGGGCCGTTGCCGCCGATCAGGACCGGCGGATGCGGTCGCTGGACCGGCTTCGGCCAGGACCGGATGCGGTCGAACTCGACGAGCTCCCCGTGGTAGCTGGCCTCCTCCTCGGTCCAGATCGCCTTCATCGCCTCGACCCGCTCCCGCATCAGCCGCATCCGCGTCCGCGGGTCGGTGCCGTGGTTGCGCATCTCCTCCCGGTTCCAGCCCGCCCCGACCCCGAACTCGAACCGCCCCCCGGAGAGCCTGTCGACGGAGGCGACCTCTTTCGCCGTGGTGATCGGATCGCGCTCGACGACGAGGCAGATGCCGCTGCCGATCCGCAGCCGGGAGGTCGCGGCGGCGGCCGCGGTCAGGGCGACGAAGAGGTCGTAGGTGTGGCTGTATTTGCGCGGCAGCTCACCGCCCGCCGGGTAGGGCGTCTCGCGGCTGGCCGGGATGTGCGTGTGCTCCGCGAAGAACAGCGACTCGTGCCCGCGCTGCTCGACCAGGCGCGCGATCTCGCCGGGGCTGAGGGCGTCGCCGGTTGGGAAGTAGCCGATTCCGAAGTCCATCGCGTCCCGGAAACGATACGACGGAGGACGCGCGGGGCCGATGTCGATTTCCCGGCGGCTCGTTCGTCGCCGAGGTGGAAGGGCTCAGAATCCGACCGGGCCCACGCAACCAGAAGGAGGACGTCATGGGAAGGATCGTCGTAACCGAGTTCGTCTCGCTGGACGGAGTGATGGAGGCCCCGGGTGGAGGCGAGGACTTCCGGCACGGCGGCTGGACCTTCGAAATCGACCGCGGCGAGAACGGCGACAGGTTCAAGCTCGACGAGCTCTTCGAGGCCGAGGCCCAGCTGCTCGGCCGCGTCACCTACGAAGGCTTCGCCTCCGCCTGGCCGACGATGACCGACGAGGTCGGCTTCTCGGAGAAGATGAACGCGATGCCGAAGTACGTCGTCTCCTCGACCCTGAAGGAGGCGGACTGGAACAACTCCACCATCCTCTCCGGCGACCTCACCGAGGAGGTCACGAAGCTGAAGCAGGACGTCGCCGGCAGCGCCCAGCTCGTCCGGGGCCTGGTCGCGCACGACCTCCTAGGCACCGGCAAGTGCCTCTTCGGCAAGGCCGGGGACAAGAAGCCCCTGCGCCTGGTCGGATCGAAGACCGTCGGCGCCGGCGTCGAGATCCTCACCTACGAGCCGGCGTGAACAGTGAGACGCATGATGGGGCCGGGCGTCTTAGGGAGTCGACACGGACTTCTCGAAATCATCGATGAGCTCTAAGACCTCACCGCATTCCCACACCCGGCCCCACCTGCGCTCGTTGAGCTTCACCAGCACCCCAGCGGCCTCGAGTTGACTGATGGCGTTTCCCACCGCGACGTGGGATTTCCCACTCAGCCGCTGACCGGTAGGGACGTCGATCACGGGCTGCTCGGGCAGCACCTCGACGAGCAGCCGGACGGTCGCATCTTTGCGCGGTTTCCCAAGTCGCTCCAGCCAAACTTCCTGGCGATGCTCGATGTCGTCAGCGAGCTGGCGCGCCGCTCGCGCCGCTCGCGCGGTCGCGTCCGAGAAGGTCGTACACCATGCGCTGACATTGCCTTGGCTATACGCCCCGAAGCCATTCACATAGGCGTTTGGCTCTCTGCCCAGCACCAGGCTGATCGGCGGAATGTAGCTGCGAATCTCACCGGACCTTCGCAGCGTCGTGTAGATCACTGCCCGTCCGGTTCGCCCATTCCCGTCCGCAAACGGATGGATGTTCTCGAACTGGGCGTGCGCGATCGCCGCCTGCGCGACAGGATGCATGTCACTTCGATTGATGAACCGGCATAGGTCCTCAAGGAGGTCATCCAGATACTCAGGTGGCGGCGGCACGTAGGTCGCTCCGACTGGGTTGTAGTCGTTCCCCCCGATCCAGTTCTGCTTTTTCCGAATCACCCCTGCAATCTCTCGATCGTCCGTGTGCCGGAGCAAGGTGCGGTGGATATCGAGGATGTCGCCTACAGCAAACGGCTCGGCCTTTTCCCCGAACTCGATCGCCCGCTTCATCGCCTCGACGTTCCCAAGCACCTCAGCCGCTCGGTTGTCGCCTCGTCGCCTGCCGGCACTTTGATACGCCGCACGGGCCAACCGCTTATGTGAGATCGCAACCCCCTCGATGCGCGACGAAGCAACGCTCTCCGAGCGCAGGAGGTTCTGAGCAACTGCGCCTAACTTGGCTAGCGTCAGAGGTTCCTCGGCAAGGGCTGCCAATGCTTTCGTGGCGTCATGAAGAGCGGTGCTCGCCTCACCGCTGAGCAGGAAGTCTCTGCTGGCGATGTGGTCGGGAATGAAGGCCCGGTAGAGACCGCCCCGGCGGGCTTTGCTGCCGTAGGCGTCCGGCTCGCTTGGCCAGAAAAGCTCCTTATGGTGCCCGATGGGCTCCATGACTTGCGGTTCGCTAGCTACCAGCAGTTCCTTTCAGAGTCGGCGAAGCTTTGTAAGGATAGAGCTTTATCCTTACGGAGCTTTTCGCAGCTCTGAAAGCTTCTCGGGACCGCAGCCCTGGGCGCGGCGTCTACGGACTCGGCTGTTCGAACGTCTGCTGGTAGGCGGTCGCCGCGCCGCTGCCATAGATCGGTTCGAAGGGGGCCTGCTGGGTGCAACCGGGGGCCGGTACCGAGCTGGTGCTGGACTGTTCGCCGAAGGCGAACTTCTTGATGCGGTTGAAGAAATCTTCGGACTCCGCCTGCGTGCCTTTCAGCGTGCCGTGGGCCACGCGTTCCTGGAAGGCGGGGCTGTTCGGGGTATTCGGGTCGAGCGTCGCGGTGATGCCCGAGCTGCACTGCCGAGTGTCGAACCCGGGGAGTCCCGAGACGAGGCTCTCGGCCCAACGCGGCGGGCTGTAGGCGCTGTTGCGGTTGTTCTTGAGCCGGCCTCCGTAGGTCGCGATCGATTCGGGAGTGAGCGGACCCATGATCCTCAGGAAATGGAGCTTTTCGCCACGATCGTTTTCTTCCGTGAGTTCGGCGTTCGATGCCGCAGCCAGGTTGCCGAAGAACGACGTGACCTCGCGGCGGTACAGCTTCAGTCCGGTGAAGATCGGATTGAAGTTCCGCAGGAAAGGATCGACCGCCCGCAGCAACGGGGGGAATTCGTCGCGGAAGAGCTCGCGCCCGGCCTGGAAGCCCGCCGGCGCGCGGTCGATCACCGGGCCGAGGCCTTCGAAGAGGCCCTTCGCCTCCGGCGCCAGCTTGGCGAGTGAGACCAGGGTCGGCGAGAGCTGTTCGGCAGCCGGGACAAGCTGACGTATCAGCGGGTCGGTGTTGAGCGCGAAGCCCTTGAGCCGGTTGAGGGTCAGCTTCGACTCGTCGAGGAAGGTCGGGAACGCCCGGAACAGGGCTTCGATGTCGCGGTCGCGCCGGGCGGTGGTCTGGAAGACCGCGTTGGAGCTCTCGATCAGACTGGCCAGCTCGCCTTCGCGCCCGCGCAGGGCGGTGAAGGTGGTGGCGCCGTTGCGGAAGAGCTGGCCGAGCGCGAGGCGCTGGGTGTCGAGCACCCGGAACAGATCGGCGAATTCGGTGAAGGTGGGTTCGAACTGGCCGATCGCGTAGGAGAGGCTCTGGCCCTGGCCGTTGATCGCGACCGCGGCTTCCTGCATCCAGCTCTGGAACGCGGCCCGGGTTTCAGGATCGAAGGTGCGGAAGATCTCGTCCAACTGCACGGACTGGGCGACGTTGGCCTCGGGGACCGTTCCACCGTCGGCGAGCCGCGGGCCGTCGCCGGAGCCGGGGGTCAGTTCGATGTAGGTCTCCCCCAGCAGGGTCTTGGTGCGAAGGATCGCTCGCGTCGACTCCGGCAGCGGCGCGTACTTGTCGTCGATGTCGACCGTCGCCAGCGCCTGCCGGCCGTTGGGCGCCAGAGCGATGCTCTGGACTTTGCCGACGTTGACGCCGGAGATTCGTACGTCGGACTGTTCGGCCAGCTGCGTCGCCTCATTGAAGGGAACCTTGATCTGGTACGGCTTCGCCTTGAACGGCGTCGGGCCGCCGAAGGTGACCCAGAGGAAGAGCAGGATCCCGAAACACGACAGCGCGAAGCCGACGATGACCAGGAGCTGCGTGGTGCTGGGGGCTCGCTTGCTCATTTCTTTTCCGTGAGTGCGCAGGTTCCGGTTGCGGTGTATGAGACCGGGATTTCGTTCGCCCGCGGCACGTTGGCTACCTCCAGAAGGGTTTTGAGGTAGGGCTTGATCGGCGCGATTGATCCGTAGCCGAGTGACGAGCCGGTGCAGGTGATGAGCAGGAGTCCCCGCAGGACCGGACCGCCGGCATCCTGCAAATTGAAGGTGGTATTGAAGTCGTGGTTGAGCCAGGGGAGGTAGAAGAGGAAGCTCTGCCTCGAGCCCTTCGGCTTGTAGGAGAGCTCGTTGAGGAAGCTGTTGAAGCCGCCAAGCGCGTTGCCGAAGTTGCGGACGGTCTTGGCGAACGGTCCCGAAGCTTCGTTGGCGTGGCTCAGCACCGGACGGATTTCGCGGGTGAAAGGCCGGATCTGGTCGCGGATCGGCGTCGTCGTCTGGCTGAACAACCGCTCGGTTGCCTTGAACGCCGGGGTTAGAGCCTGTGCCTGGGGGATCAGCTTGGTAAGCGCCGGATAGGCCGCCTTGGAGAACCGGTCGGAGCTGGCGAGGCCGGCATTCGCCGCGCGCAGCGTCGACGGGAACTCGACCAGCGCTTCCTGGAGCGCCTGCTGCTGGTTGGCGAAGTTGCCGAGGGCAGCGTTGGAGGAGGTGACGAAGCGCTTGATCTCGGCGTCGCGGCGGCCGAGTTCGGTGGTAAGCAGGCCAAAGTTGTGGATCACCCGCGCCAGGGCGACGTGGCGCTGTGCGACCGCCCTGTTTAGCTTCGCCGTGTAGTGGACAAACGGCTCGAAGCGCCGCAGCGCGTTGCCGAACTGCTTGCCGCGGCCACCGATGCCCTGCGCTCCTCCGGCCACGAGCAGCTGGATGTACTGGCGGGTATCGCCGTCGAGCGTCGCCAGGAAGGCGTCGAGGTTGGTGTTCGGTTCGGTCTGCTCGAGAGTGAAGTGAGCGCCGCTCTCGATCTGCCGCTTACCGCTGCCGGGATCGATCTCGACGATCATGTCGTTGAGGTTCGTTTTCGGTCGCAGCAGGAGGCTGGCGTTGGGGTGGATCAACTTCATGTACTGCGGCTCGATGTCCATCCCCACCACCGCGTGACCGTCTTCGAGGTCGACGGAGGTGACTTTCCCGATCTGGATCCCGGCGATGTCCACCGCCTGCCCCTGGCCCGGCGTCACGGCCTGGGCGGTCGAGAACTCCGCGCTGATGTGGTCGAATTCTTCGCCGACCAGCGGCAGCCACGACGGCAGCGAGGCTTTCTGCTGGGTAAAGATCCCGAGCATCATCGCGATGCCGGCGATCGCCAGGACGATGATCGCGATCGTGTCTTTGCGATGCCCGCGCGCCTGCCGCGAGAGCCAGGCGCGGAAGTGGGTCCAGCGGCTCGTGCTGGGAGTCTGGTCGCTCATGGGTTCACCCCTGCGACCGATGGCGTCGCCGGGCCCACCTGGCCCAGCCGGCCGTTCAGGTTGGGGACCGGATTGGTGTCGCATCGGACATTTGGCTTTAGGGGGGGAATGCCGCCGATCCGGGGTTGGGTGCCGATCGGGTCCGCGATCGTGGTCCCGTAGACGATCTGATCGCTGAGAGTGTCCGGATTTCCGAGCGGATTTTCCGCGCCGACCAAGAGGTTGCCGCCGCCGACCTGCGCTCTCACGTAGGGGCCGTTGCCGTCGAAGTTCTGCGCGGCGCCGGCGAAGTTGGTGAGGGTGTAGAGAAACTCGCGATAGTTGGGTCCACCGGTGCTGAACCGGTCTTCGATCACCTGATTGCCGGTCGGAACCAGGACCTGGGTGGCGCAGAGGCTGAGCCGGTTGAGCTGCGGCAGCGCTACTTCCTTGCCGGCCTGCGCGGCGGCGGCGAGCCCCGGGGTCGATTCGCGGAGGAGCTTGGCGGTGCCGCCGCCCTCCCTGCCGGAGAGCAGCGGGCGGACCTGGGCCAACCAGGGTTCGGCGGCGCTGATCAGTCCCGGCAGCTCTTCGATGGCCGGGGTGGAGACGATCGCGTAGGTCCGTAGCGGCGGCAGCGTGCGGTTGAGGCTGACCAGAGAGGAATGGGTGACGCGCAGGGTTGGCGCGAGCAGGTGGATCGTCGCCGAGAGGTTGGCCGACTGGGTCGCCAGGGCGCCGGTGAAGACATTGAAGTTGTCGATCAGGCCCTGGAGGTCGGACTCGCGGCTGGCGAAGGCGCCGAAGGTCCGCCCGGCCCCGGCCACCAGGCGCGAGAGGTCGCGCTGCTGGGTGCCGAGCAGGGCATCGGTGACCTGCGAGCTGTAGCGACCGGCTTCGCCGCCGTACTTGAAGACGTCGTTCAGCGCTTCGGCGGCGGACTTCCCCTGGACCTCGGGTTCCTGGGTGACGTCTTCGGCGGCGCTCGGTTCGTTGGTCAGCGCCGTCCCGTAGCTCTCCAGCAAACGGCTGAGGTCGGCGCGGACCGGCGACTGCAGGGCGGTCAGGATTTCGTCGAGCTGGACGGCGGTTGAGGTGCGGCTGACGGGGATCGTCCCGCCGCTGTCCATCTCCGGGGCGCTGGGGCTGCCGGGGTCGAGTTCGATGAAGAAGTTGCCCTCGAGGAAGATCCGCGGCCGGATCGCCGCGAAGGCGTCGTCGTGGATCGGCCGGCCCGAGCCGTCGACCGTGAAGGTGACCTTGGTCGCGTCTCCGTCGCGGCTGGTCGAGATCACCTTGCCGACCTCGACGCCGGCGATCCGCACCGGTGAATTGAGGGCGATGTTGGCCGAGTTGGCGAAGGTCGCGTTCACCTCGTAGCCGTAGCTGGTGAAGGGAACGTGTTTCGTGAAGGCCAGGTACGGACCGATCGTGAAGATGAGGATGAAGACGATCGCGATCGTGACGTTGCTCGGCCGCCACTTGATGCGGCTGTCGGTCGCGCCCGCGCGGGTGTCGCGCTCCGGGAGGCGGCTCATTTGCTCTTCACCTGCCCGCGGGTGGTGGTGCCCCAGACCAACGGGGAGTTCCCGATCGTCGTCTTCCCCTGGACGTATTTCTCGTTGCCCGCTTCGCAGACGTTGGGCTGCCCGGGCGCGCCCGTCTGGGGGTAGGGGTTGAAATGGAGGTGGTTGGCGGGTTTGTCTCCGCTAGCCGGGGCGGAAGCAGGGCTTCCCTCGGAATTCGGCCCTTCGGGCGCCTCGAAGGAAATGAAGCTGAGCCATTTCCCGTTCTCGTTGCCCCCACCGTTCGTGAGGGCCAGGTTTTTGAAGAGGAGCGACACGTAGTTGCACGTCGTCTGCGCCGGCACGATGAATCGCAGGGACGGCTCCAGCAGCTTGTTGGTGTCGATCAGGAGGTCGAGCCCGTTGAAGACGCCGGGTGCGTCCTGGAAGTCGACCAGCGCTTCGGCGGTCGGCTGCAGCTGGTTGTTGAGGACGGGACTGGCGTTGAGGACGGGCACACCGGCGTGCAGGGATTCGGCGATTACCGGTGAGGTTTCGGCAAGCGCCTTCGCTCCCGGCTGCAGCGCCGCGAAGAAGCGCTCGGAGTCTCGCAGGAACGGCCGCAGCGCTGGCAGGTCGGCAATGGCCGTGTCCAGGGTCGACGGGCTCTTCTCGATCGTTTCCTGGATGAAGGGGCGGGAGACACGGGCGAAGGCCGCGAAAGTGCGGTCGAGGGCGACGAAGAGGCTGGCCTGGGTCCCCGCGACGGGGGCGACGGTCGCCGAAAGGGCCTCGAGCGCCCGCCAGAAGCCGGCGAAGTCGGTGCTGGGCGCGACGAGCGTCCGCAGCACCGGTTGGCCGTCGACCGCCAGCCGCCGCAGAGCGCCGATCGCTTCGTTCAGCTGTGGGCCGCGGCCGGCGAGGGCGTTGCCGAAGCCGGCCAGGTTCTGCCGGATCGCATCGCGGGTCTTCTCGTCGAACATGTCGAAGAACTCGTCGATGTCGACCGGTTCGGGCTTCGCCGCCGAGACCGGGATCGTTTCCCCAGGGGCAAAGCCCTTGGAGGAGTCGCCGGGGGTGACCTGGAGGAACTTGAGACCGAGAGCGGACTTGGGGCGGACCGTGATGGTCGAGTCGACCGGCAGCGGTTCGGCGCTCTTGTCGAGGCTGAGCGAGAGTTCGGCGGCGACCTCGCCGTCGCCGGTCTGAACGGGGACGACGGACTTGACGATGCCGACGCGCACGCCGCCGATCCGGACCTCGTTGCCCTTGACCAGCGCGTCGGCGTTGGGCAGCCGCACATTGAGGTTGTAGGTGGAGACGAACGGCAGCCCGTTGTTCGCGTTGTAGGCGAGGAAGACGGCGACGAGGACGACGAGGACCGTTACCGCCCCGACCAGGATCGGGCTGCTTGCAACTCCCTGTAGTCCGCTGCGATTTCTCATGGCCCCAGGAGGTAGTCGAGGAGCGGGGCGGTACCCCCGGTCTTGGAAGCGCTCCCGAGGCCAGGCCCAGGCCCAGTCTCACCGGCCTGGCCCAAGCCCGTGGTCGGACCTCCGGCCCCCGCAGCACCCGGAGAAGTCCCACCGGTCTGACCCGATAGCTGCTCCTCGAGGAGCCGGAGCAGCCCGGCGGCACTGGTTTCAGCGGGTTCGCTGGCGTTTTCGCCGTTGAAGCGCGACGAGCAACCAGATGATCCGACCGCCACAAACTCGTAGTCAGTGCAGTTCGTCAGCGTGACGCTGGTTCGCCCGAAGTGTCCGTACTGGTCGAAGCCGTTCAGGGAGGCGGCGGTGTTATAGATCAGCTCGACAAGGCCGTTCCATCCACCGGTCTGCTTGATGTTGGTCGTGAACCTGGCCAGTTCGGTGGTCGGCGAGACGCCGGACTTGGCCAGTTCACCGGCCTTGCGGACCACCGGATCGGCTTCACGGAAGATCGGGCCGGAAGCTTCGCCGGCGTCGCCGAGACTGTTGAGGGAGACGGTCAGCGCTTCGGAGAACGGCGTCAGCGTGCGGGTGGCGTCCGTCAGCGAAGGCGCGGCGGTGCCGAGGTCTTCGAAGGTCGGGGTGGCGGCGTCGGCGAAGCCCTGCAGGTCACGCATCGTCAGCCGGAACTCGGTCAGGAACCGGGGGAATTTGCGCAGCGACTCTTCGAGCTGGGCGCCGCGTTCGGAGCTGGCCTGGGCGGCGGCGCCGGAGTTCGAGATGAAACCGGCGACGTGGGAGCGCTCGCGCGCGAGCGGCTCGAGGATCGCGTCCGAATCGCTGGCGAGCTGGGCCAGCTGGTCGCGCTGGGCAGAGAGGATGCCGAAGAGGCGGTCGGCGTCGCGGAGGACCGGGTTGGCCCGCTTGACCAGGACCTCGAGGTCTTCGCCGCGGCCGGCGAGGCCGGCGCCGAGTTCGTTGAAGATCAGCCGGAAGCGCTGCGCGTAGGGCAGCGTCTGGATGTCGTTGATCAGGTCCGGGTCGACGCTGGTGCCGTTGTTGCCGAGCGGCAACAGGTACTGGCCGGCGCCGGGCTGGCCGTCGGGAATCTCCTGCAACGACGGCGGCGGCTCCGAACCCGGGGCACGCGGCAGGGTCGGGCGGCAATCGACGAACTTCTCGCCGATCAGCGACTGCGGCCGGATCTGGCAGGTCGCGTCGCTGCGGAAGTCCTGGAAGCTGGGGTCGGTGATCTCCAGCGCGATCACCGCCTTGCCGGGGACCGAGACCGGCTCGCCATCGCGGTAGGCGACGGTCTCGCCCGGCAAGGTCACGTCCACCGACTTGATCGTGCCGACGTTGGCGCCGGCGACCCGCACCTGCTCGCCGTTGACCATGAAGGCGCCGTTGTCGAAGATCGCGCGCACGACGTAGCCGTTGCCGGAACCGCCGCCGGAGACCAGCAGGACGACAACGACGACGGCCGCCACCAGCGCACCCACGAGTATCAGCCGCCTGGTCACGGCCCGGGGGGCGCGTCGGCCGGGTTGCATTCCGAGGAGCTGACGCTGCTCCCGGTATGTGGCGGGTTGACGAAAGGTGCGGAGCCGTCCGCGGGAGCCTGGGTCGCACCACCGGGACACGGCCTGCGCACCGCAGCCGATCCGCCGAAGGCGTTGAACTGTTCGCTCTTCGAGATCGGATTCAGCGTTTCGCCTTCGAGGGCGAAGAGATTCTGGGCCGAAGGAGAAGCGCGGACGTAGTGGCCGTTGCCGTCGTAGTACCCGGCGGCGGTACCGAGCTTGCCGATGGCGTTGAACAGATCCGGCGTGTAGGCGCGGATGAAATTCAGATTGGGCTGGAAGTCGGCGATCGCCTGTTCGGAGTGCGGGAACGTCTTCGAAGCCCGCTGCTGCACGGTGGGAAAGGCCGCCAGCAGATCGGCGGCGTCATTTCCCTTCCCAGGCCTGCTGACCGTGAGGCGGAGATTGCGGGTAAACGGGACGAGTTTCGCGAAGACGGGGCGCAGTTCGGCAAGGAACGGCGCCAGATCCTTGGTCGCGGGCTTCGCCGCTTCGACGAAGGGGTCGAGGTCGTCGAGCGCGGCGCGGAGGTTGACGAAGGTCGTGTTGGCCTGCCGCATCACCGGCGGCAGCCGCCGCAGGCTCTGATCGAGAGCGACGTTCTGAGCGGCGATCGCGTTGAAGGCGGTGTTGGCATTCGAGATCGCGCTCGAGAGCTGTTCGCCGCGACCGGCGATGGTGGTCGTCAACTTGCTGGAGCTGACGATGAAGCGCTCCAGCAGGCGCTGGTCGGCGTTGAGTTCGGCGGCGAAGGCGCCGGCACGGTTGAGGGCGGGGCCGAAGTACTTGAAGGCCTCGTTGGCGTCTTCGCCCCGTCCCGAGTAGGTCGTCGAGGTGCCCTTGATGAAGTTGGCGAGCCCCTTCCTCACCGAGGGCGGGAAGGTGTTGAAGAGCTGGTCGAGATCGACCGGCGTCGTCGTCGAGGCGAGCCCGAGCTCGGAACCGTCGTCGAGCTCCGGGCTGCTGTTCGGCCCGGGGCTGATCGAGACGTAGTGGTTGGCGACGCCGGAGAGCGAGGTTGCGCGGATCACCGCGGTCGTGCCCTCGTGCAGCTGCTGGTCGACTTCGACGTGGACCTCGGCGAGATTTTCGTCGCTCAGCTCGATGCTTTCGACCGAGCCGACCGGGGAGCCGCCGATCAGCACCTGGTTGTCGGGGACCAGCTGGCCGGCATTCTGGAAGACGAGCGTGTACTGATGGCCCCCGTTGCCGCTGAAGAGGACGATCGCGAGGGCGACTACGGCCACCGCGAGGGCGCCGATCACCGCAATCCGGGCTGGGGTGACCCCCCGGCTCGGAGCCGAGCTTTTCTCCTCGCCTAAGGGTTTCGCAGCCACGGGTCGTCGCTTGTTCGTTCCCCGGCCCTCCGACCCGGTGGAACGAGCGGCAGAATCGTATCCGAGCCACTCCCCGCCAAGTGCGGGCCGAGCGGGGACTTAACTGGAAATCAACGCGCTACTCTGGGCCGGCGGAGCGGTTAGGGGAAGTGGGAGACGCCTCACCAATTCAAACCGGAGGAGCGACTCAATGCGCAAACGTCCAACTCTGATCGTGGCGATCGCGGTAGCGGCGGCCACCGCGATCGCGGCCTCGGTCGCAATCGCCGGGCCCCTCGGGGCCGGCGTAACCACCCCGAACGGCAACACGCAGTCGGTTGGCTCGCTGATCACGCCAAAGAAGCTGTCGAAGACGACGTTCACGCCGGCGGCCCTGGAAGTCACGACCAAGCTGACGACGTCCGCGTCCAGCGGCGTTCCCAATCCGACCGTGCGCGTGGTGGTCGACTTCGACAAGAACGCGAAGATCTTCACCAAGGGGATCCCGACCTGCGATCCCGCGAAAGTGCAGAGCGTCTCGACCGAAATCGCCGAACAGCAGTGCGGCAAGGCGAAAATCGGCAGCGGCAAAGCGACGGCGCTACTTCCCGTGGGCACCCAGGTCTTCACCGCGAACCAGACGGTGACGGCTTTCAACGGAGTGCCGGAAGGCGGCAAGCCGGTGATCATCCTGCACACCTACGGCACGACCCCGATCCAGACGACGCTCGTCCTCGTCGGGGCGGTCACCAACTTCAACAAGGAGGGCTACGGCCCGCGCCTCGACCTCGAAGTCCCGAAGATCGCCGGCGGCGCCGGTGCGCTGACCGGCTTCCAGGTGAAGGTCGACAGGAAATGGACCTACAAGGGCCAGAAACGCAGCTTCATCTCGGCGAAATGCCCGAACTCGAAGAAGCTGAAGGCCCGCGGCCAGTTCATCTTCATCGACGGCGAAAGCTCGACGCCGACGTCGGTCCAGACCTGCAAGCCGAAGAAATAGGCGCGTAAGGACCCGCGGGGCGGC